>NZ_VILC01000007.1:0-48384 GCF_009712065.1 Aphanizomenon sp. UHCC 0183
TAAATTTGACGAACTACTAGTTCCCTCCAAAACCATCCCCTATCGCTGGGTAGAAATTGCTGTAGGCATTTATTTAATATCTAACTTTTGGTAGATGACGATGGATATACTTAGTGCATATTTCGATTTTATCCAATTCAAACATCAAAGAAAACTAAAAAACTAGCGAATTCTCGGAAAATTGGCGGTTTTTGCTATTGCTTTTATTTTTAAATGTGCTTATTATATCAGAATATATAATACTTGTTACATCAGGCAATGAACCAGATATTAAAAAGACCATTGGTGGTCAAAAAAACCGAAATTGGGGGCTAATCACGAAGCACTCCGTAGGAATCTCAGCCCTCACCAATAAACAGCCCCGTATTCGGTTTTTACTTGCTGATGATCCTGGTGCTGGGAAAACCATCATGGCAGGATTATTAATTAAAGAACTAAAAATTAGAGGATTAGTTAAACGCATCCTGATTATTACTCCTGCTAATCTAACATTTCAATGGCAACGAGAACTCAAAGACAAATTTCGAGAAGAATTTGAAGTGGTACGCGGAGATGTCCTTCGGGCTAATTATGGTTCTAATCCCTGGCAAGAAAAAAATCAAGTTATCACTTCCGTATCTTGGATTCCTTTTAATGATGAATTAACCCCTAAAGAAGAAGAATGTATTGTAAGTCCAAGTAGAGGAAAAGATAAAGCCTATTTTGAAAGACAAATGGGAAAAGCAATGGCGGAAGGATGCCATATTTTATCCCCAGAAGGAATTGGGGTAATTGTTTTTGCCCATAAATCTACATCTGGATGGGAAGCACAATTACAAGCAATGGTAGATGCGGGTTGGACAATAACAGGTTCGTGGCCTATTGATACAGAATTAAATAACAACATTTAGAACAACTTACTCGCTTAGTAGAATTCAAAGGCAGCACCGCCAGACTCTTACCAGTATTAGAACGTACACAATATTTATTTGGTAAAGAAGAAGCCCAAACCCCCAGCAAAACCAAAGGTAAAAAAGGCAAAAACAAAGAACCTGAACAACTCAACTTATTCGCAGTGCTAGGTATCACCGAGACAGAAGAAGATACAGACTGGGGTGAAAAAACAGTCCCGCAATTAGGGAATACTACATTAGACCGCATTCACCAAAGCATGATTTTATTTGCAGCCGGACGCAGCGAAGCCCTAAAACGCTTTTTAGTAGATGAAGGGGCAGGAAACGACCAACGCTTTTGGGGACTTGCTCAGGCATTATCCGCATTATACCCCACCGGCACAGATGAAAAACGCTGGGTAGATGGGGGGTATTAGCAAGAAAGAAAGGACTAGGATTTTAAATAGGAGGACAGTTACAGAATATTGCTATTAAGCTCCCTGACTTCTTTTTCAGCCTGTAGATAAATATGATAAATTAATGTTATAAGTCGGGGATCTGCTAGGCACATACAAATACAATCTAAAGGAGAAAATAAATGTCTACAAGAGAACAATTAATCAATGAAATATCCCAAACACCTGATATATTAATAAGAGAAGTTTTAGACTTTCTGTTATTTATTAAATCCAGGTCAAATCAAGAATCAGTGGAAAAACATGATTCTCCTAATTCTGATTATCCATCTTTGTTAAATTTCGTAGATCAAATTAATTCTGAAACACCAACAGCAGATAATTTACAGCTACCAAGAGATTTATCAAAAAATCTAGATCACTATTTATATGGTTCACCTAAAGAAGAATTATGAGAAAAATATTTGCTGATACAGGCTATTGGATTGCTTTACTAAATCCTGATGATGATTTACATCAAAAAGCTAAACAAATAACAACCTCTATAAAATTTATTCCTCTTGTTACCAGTGAAATGGTATTTACTGAATTACTAAATGCCTTTTCTGGAAAAGGTATTTTTTATAGACAAAAAGCAGTTAAATTTATTAATTACTGCTTTGATAATCCTGAGATTGAAGTAGTTATACAAACAGATGAACTATTTAAAAGTGGACTAGATTTATATAATCAACGACCAGATCAAGCATGGAGTCTTACAGATTGTACATCATTTTATATTATGTCCCAAAAAAATATATTAGAAGCACTTGCTTATGATAAACATTTTGAACAAGCTGGGTTTATTGCTTTGTTACGTTAAGTAATTAAGAAGATTATTTTAATTATGAAAACAAAAAATAAAATTATTCACTATCAACACCAAACAACATCAAAATATGATTATTCCAGAACTTGAACAACAACTTCTTCAACTTTCCCCCAACGATAAACTTTACATTATCCAACTACTAGCACAAAGCCTAACTATGGAGAATAAAAATAACAAAACACTTCCAGAACAACCAAGTAAACTTTCCGAATTTTTCCGTCAATCTCCTTTAGTTGAAGTAGCTGAAGAATTAGAACTAGCATATCGAGAAGCATCAGCAGAAAATGACCTAAGTTGGGAAATTACTATAGGAGATGGTTATACATGAGTAAAAATTACCCTCATAAGAGAACTCCACAAAAAAAATGATCTGCTTGCAGCAGCGCTAGTTCCCTCCGGGACGCTCTCGCGAACGCTATCCAATGGTAACTGTTCACACCCCCCCCTATCTTTAACGAGAGATCAAGGGTTTCGATAATTTTAGAGGGGGGGAGTGAATAACTACTTCCAATGGTATCTTGCTTGTCCTTGTATTATTAGCGGGCAAGATGCCCGCACTACAAGAAATTTTGGGATATTTTTTAAATTGGAAGTCTCTAACTGTTCACACTCCCCTACATCTTCTCAAATGTGGGACAGGCATCTTGCCTGTCAACAGTCCTCAACTCAACCTACATCTTCTCAAATGTGGAACAGGCATCTTGCCTGTCAACAGGCTAGAAGCCTGTTCCACTATTTAATGATTAATTGAACTATTAAAACCTACCTTGCACACTCACACATTTATCTCACACCCTAAAACTTATGGCAACTATTAAACCTTGGTACAAAATTGATGGACTAACACCCCGCGAAGACTTACGGGAAGGTAAACCTTTAGATGCTTCGGAATTTGCTGTGCATCTTGACAAAGTACGAGATAAAACTGCACCTGCTTACTACCAAAATCCAGAACAATTTTTTGACCGTACCTATCTCACTAAATATTTAACTGAATTTTCCGCCCAGGTTATCCGTCGTCTGTCTGGAGAAAAAACAGAAACTTCTGCTGTATTTAACCTGGCTACTCAGTTTGGTGGCGGTAAAACCCACGCTCTCACTTTACTTTACCATTTAGCTAAAGGTGGATCTATTGCTAATAATTGGACTGGTGTACAAAAGATATTACAAAAAGCTGGTATTTCTTCAGTTCCAGAAGCAGCAGTAGCCGTGTTTGTCGGCACTGAATTTGATTCTCTTACAGGACGGGGAGGAAATGATGGTACATCATTACGGAAAACACCTTGGGGAGAAATTGCCTATCAATTAGGTGGTGAAACTGCATTAGCTGTATTGGCACAACATGAAGCAGAGTTTATTGAACCCAAAGGTGACGTAATTAAACAATTTCTGCCCAAAGATAAACCATGTTTAATATTAATGGATGAAATTATTAATTATGTTAGTTCCTATCGTGGCAAGGGTTATCACAACAGTTTATACAATTTCATTCAAGCATTATCAGAAACTGCTAGAGGTTTAGATAATGTGGTGTTAGTAGTTTCCGTTCCCGCTTCAGAATTAGAATACACTTCAGCCGATGAAGGGGATGAACAACGGTTTAAGAAAATGCTGGATAGGGTGGGTAAACCTATCATGATGTCAGCAGAAGCGGAAACTTCAGAAATTATTAGAAGAAGACTATTTGAATGGGATGCTGGGGCTGTAAGTGCTAACGGTAGGATTATGTTACCAAAAGATGCGATCGCCACTTGCAATGAATACGCTGACTGGGTACTAGATCATCGTCAACAACTACCTAGTTGGTTTCCCCTGGATAATCCCCGTGAAGCCTTTTATGCTACCTATCCTTTCCACCCCTCAGTGTTAAGTAATTGGACAAAAATATTTACAGTCATTGCGAGCGAAGGGAAGCAATCACAACCCTTGCGATTGCTTCATTTCACTTCGTTCCATTTGCAATGACATTGTGTAACTAATTCTGTCCCATTACTTATCAGTATTTGAGCGCAAATGGCAAGTGTTACCCCGCTTCCAACGTACTAGGGGAGTATTGCGTTTATTAGCTTTGTGGGTTTCTCATGCCTATAAAGAAGGATACCAAGGCGCACACCGTGATCCTTTAATTACTTTAGGAACTGCACCCCTAGATGACCCACAATTTCGTGCTGCTGTTTTTGGACAATTAGGCGAAGATAGATTAGAAGGTGCAGTAACAACAGATATTTGTGGTAAAAAAGATTCCCATGCAGTGCGTTTGGATATGGTAGCTGACGACCAAATTAAAAAAGCACGACTGCACCGCAAAGTCACAACCACAATATTCTTTGAATCTAACGGTGGTATTCTCCGTACGGAATCTACTATCCCAGAAATTCGGTTAGCAGTAGCAGAACCATCTTTAGATATTGGTAATGTAGAAACAGTTTTAGAGACATTGGCGACTAATTGTTATTTTTTATCAATAGAAAAAAATAAATATTGCTTTAGTCTGTCACCTAACTTAAATAAGATTTTAGCAGACCGTCGCGCCAATATCCAATCAGAAAGAATTACAGAAAGAGTCAAAGCCGAAATTCAAAAAGTTTTTACTTCTCATCCAGGAATTCAATTAATTGAATTTCCAGAAGTATCCGGTAAAATTACTAATCAGCCTGTTTTGAATTTAGCAATATTATCACCAGAACATTCTATGCAAGATAGTCAGACTTTAAAAATGATTGAGTCAATGACTAAAGAATGTGGTACATCCAACCGAACATTTAAGAGTGGAATAATTTGGGCAATTGCTGATACTGATACCAAACTACGAGAAGAAGCTAGAAAAGTTTTAGCATGGGAAGATATTAACGATGAAGAAAAAGAAAGATTAGATGAAAACCAAAAACGTCAGTTAGGAGAAAATCTGAAAAAATGTGAATCTAATTTAAAAGAAAGCGTGTGGAATGCCTATAAATTTGTGGCTTTATTGGGGAAAGATAACAAAATTCGTGTAATTGATTTTGGACAAGTAAACTCTAGTCAAGCTGATAAATTGGTGAATTTAATTATCAACCGGTTACGCCAAAGTGATGACGTTATTGATACTATTAACCCGCGCTCTTTAAGTAGAAATTGGCCACCTGCATTTACAGAATGGAGTACCAAAGCTGTCCGCGATGCCTTTTTTGCATCTCCATTATTTCCCAGACTGTTGAATAGTGATGCTGTCAAAGATGCTATATCTCGCGGTGTCAAAGACGGAACTTTAGCTTATGTTGGTAAAAGTAATAATGGCTATCAACCTTTCTGTTTTCAATGTGATCTTTCTGTTAGAGATGTAGAAATTTCTGAGGATATGTTTATCATTACTAAAGAAACAGCAGAAGCTTACCAAACAGCTTTAGTTGCAAGTATTTCTATTCCTGAAAAGCCATCAATACCACCAGAAACTGGGGAAACTACTACTGACAACCCAGATAATAATAAAAGTGGTTTTACACCGATTCCAAATACTGTGGGAGATAAACCTGCGCCCTATGATAGTCATAGGAAAAAATCACAAGATGAACCAGAACCAAAAGATGAACCTGAGATTATAACCCCAGTTGTATTACCAAAATTATTAAAGTGGAGTGGTGTAATTACACCGCAAAAATGGATGAATTTTTACACGAAAGTTGTATCTAAATTCGCAACCATCAAGGATTTGAAATTAACATTAAAAGTGGAGGTTTTAGTAGAGGGAGAAATAGCTACCCAAAAGATTGAGGAAACTAAAGTTGCACTGGCTGAATTAGGACTAAATAATGATGTTAAGACTGATATAGATTTACTGAATTAGTTGGGAATAAGTAATTGGACAAAAATATTTACAGTCATTGCGAGGGAAGGGAAGCAATCACAACCCTTGGAATTGCTTCATTTCACTTCGTTCCATATCACTAACGCCACGCAATGACATTGTGTAATTAATTCTGTTTCAGTACTTACTTAAATTAAGCGATCGCTTCGCCATAGGCATCGCTATTTAAGTAATTGGACAAAAATATTTACAGTCATTGCGAGGGAAGGGAAGCAATCACAACCATTGGAATTGCTTCATTTCACTTCGTTCCATATCACTAACGCCACGTAACGCTAACGCAATGACATTGTGTAATTAATTCTGTCTCGCTATTTATAATTTCGACTTTTTACAGTACAGCCATGCAGAAGACATTTAACGACAACCCAACCCATCCAAAACGCGCCTTACAAATCTGGCAAATTCTGATTAAACAAGTTCAAAGCCTCTCCAGTATTAAATATTATTCCTTTTCCCTCTCCTCTTAGGAGAGGGTTAGGGAGAGGTGCAAAGGAGAGGTTTACCAGAGGGGTTTCATATTTGGTTTACTGATGAACCGTTTTCAGTTACCCAAGAACGTCGGCTTAAATCCCCGGCTGAAAAAAGGCTGAAACCTGTGCCAGGATTACTTGTGTGTACTTCTTGTGGTGCGGGCATCTTGCCTGCTAATCATCAAGGACAGGCAGGATGCCCATCCCACAAAATTGAGTAATTTATCTTTTGGTGCTATACAATAGTTAACAAATAAAATTAGGAGTTTATAAGTAGTGTCTGAAGAGACTAAGACCCATTGCTTTGTAGTTGGCATTGGAGCTTCTGCGGGAGGACTACGAGCATTAGAAGAGTTTTTTGATAATATGCCCGCAGACAGTGGTGCTGCCTTCGTTGTAGTCCAACACTTGTCTCCAGACTTTAAAAGTTTAATGAAAGAACTGCTAGAACGGCGCACTCGCATGACAGTGAAGCGGGTACAAAGCGGAATGCAGATTGAACCGAATACAGTATATTTAATTACGCCTCAGAATAATTTAGTTGTTAATGATGGGATATTAGAGTTAATTCAGCAAAGCGAACCGCCGCGACAACAACCGAATTTCCCCATTGATATTTTTCTCGATTCTCTGTCAAGAGATCATGGTGAGCAAGCAATGGCTGTGATTCTCTCAGGAACGGGAAGTGATGGCACAAGGGGATACAAAGCATTAGCGAGTCCGGTGGGTTAACCTTTGTCCAGTCACCAGGAACAGCAGAATTTGATGGGATGCCCCAAAGTGCGATCGCTACAGGTATTGTAGATCAAGTGCTACCACCGGCAGAAATGGCAAGGACGATTTATGAAATCATCCAAATGCAGCGCCAAGGAGCAAGTCCAGGGGAATCATTACTCCCAGAATTAGAATCAGAGAAACTCCGCGCCATTATTCAAATTCTTAATCAATATGAAAAGCTCGATTTTTCCTATTATAAACCCAGCACCCTCAGCCGCCGCATTTACCGCCGTTGTTCCCTGAGTGGGCATAATCTCTTAGATGAATATGTACAATATCTAACCACCTCCAGCGAAGAACGAGCGCTGCTGCGAGATGATTTAATGATTGGGGTGACAAGATTTTTCCGGGATTCAGAAGCCTGGGAATACTTAGATAAAGAAGTCTTACCTGAATTAATTAGCCCCTTAGAAAATGGTCAACAGTTGCGGGTATGGGTGACAGCTTGCGCTACCGGGGAAGAAGCCTATTCTATGGCGATTTTGATGGATGAAGTCATCAACCGTTTAGGTAAACAACTGAGTGTGAAAATTTTCGCCACAGATATAGATGCAGCCGCTTTAAGTAAAGCCGCCGAAGGGATTTATCCTGAAAGTATTAGTATTGATGTTTCTCGTAAACGCTTAGAAAAATATTTTACCTTCCGTAACCGTAATTTCCATGTGTCGCGGGCGTTGCGGGAAATGATTATTTTTGCTCCCCACAACTTGGCGAAAAATGCCGGATTCACGCGAATGCACCTGATTAGCTGCCGTAATGTCCTGATTTATATGCAGCCAGTTTTGCAACAGCACGTAATGAGGATGCTGCATTTTTCTTTAATGCACAAGGGTATTTTGTTGTTGGGTGCAGCGGAAACACCGGGGGAATTAATTGAAGAATTTAGTCCCCTGTATGAGAAGTTTAAAATTTATCAAAAGCGGCGAAATGTGCGTTTACCGATTCTGAATCAAAATTTAGAATATATAACTCCCGTCGTCGCCCGTCCTAGTCAAACTAGACGGGGGACAGTGCAATTTGATCCAGCTTTGGGTGCGGCTTTTAGTGCTTTTGTCCGCCGCCGACAATGTACCTGTTTGTTAGTTAATGATGATTTGGAACTGTTCCACGTCGTTACTGATATGGTACAGATTATGCAAGTCCCAGAAGGACAAATGACCAGAGCGATCGCTGATTTAGTCCCAACTACCCTAAAATTACCTATTAATACTGCCCTACATCGTGCCAAACGCGAACGAAAAACCGTTCTTTACGGTAATATTCACTTAAATCAGGGCAATAATATTCGTAGTGTCAATTTAGAAGTTACCTATCATACGGGAGATACCCGCATGACGGACTTCTTCATGTTAATTATTGAGAATGAAGAACGTCCTTCTCTACCCAACCGTCCTGAAGCTTTTCAGCAAGACGCGGAAGCAACCCAACGCATTCTTGATTTAGAATACGAATTACAGCAAACCAGAGAAAATCTCCAAGCCACAATTGAAGAATTAGAAACTACTAACGAAGAACAACAAGCCACTAATGAAGAACTCTTGGCTTCTAATGAAGAGTTGCAAAGTACCAATGAAGAACTACATTCCGTTAACGAAGAACTATATACAGTTAATACAGAATATCAAACGAAAATTCGTCAATTATTAGAATTATCCAACGACGTGGATAATTTGCTGCGAAGTAGTGAAATTGGCGTAATTTTCCTAGATAGAGAATTGCGAATTCGGAAATTTACCCCCGCAGCTACAACTGCTATTAACCTACTAGAAACTGATGTCGAACGTCCGGTTCAGCATATTACCCATAATATGAATTGTCCCAATCTGCTGGAAC
This sequence comes from Aphanizomenon sp. UHCC 0183, assembly GCF_009712065.1. Taxonomy (NCBI): domain Bacteria; kingdom Bacillati; phylum Cyanobacteriota; class Cyanophyceae; order Nostocales; family Aphanizomenonaceae; genus Aphanizomenon; species Aphanizomenon sp. UHCC 0183. The sequence continues at coordinate 9,087 of NZ_VILC01000007.1, forward strand.
TATTACAGCGGGTAGTGGAAACGGAACGCCCCATTGAACAAGAAGTAAGAATTAATAATACAGAAAATCATTTGTTGATGCGGTTATATCCATATCTCAGAGATGATGGACAAGCCGATGGTGTGGTCATTACTTTTGTAAATATTAATGAAATTAAGCAAGTCCAGGAAGCTCTACAACGTCGCACGGAGGAATTAGAAAAACTTTATAATACAAATCCTGTGGGGTTGGTACTTCATGACGAAGAATTCCGCTTTGTGCGAGTTAACGAAGCAATGGCGGAAATTAATGGTTTACCAGCCAATGCACATATTGGTAAAAAACTCCGAGAAGTATTACCAGATTTAGCCAATCGGGTTGAACCGATTTTAGATCAGGTATTAACAACAGGAAAACCAATTCGCAATATAGAGATTTCTGGGTTTACACCTTCACAACCAAATATCCAAAGACATTGGATTGCTAGTTATTATCCTGTTAATCAACTTGACGGCGGTAAGGCTGTCAGTTCGGTAGTTGTGGAAGTTACCGAACTCAAACAAGCACAAATGGCTTTGCTCCAAAGTGAAGAAAGATTACGAGCTTTAATGAACTCTAGCCAAACTATTTTATTTAGTTGTCAACCCACTAGAGATTATCGAGCTACCTTTATTAGTGATAACGTGCAGTTGATTCTTGGCTATTCTCCTGAAGTATTTTTAGATGAAACTGGATTTTGGTATGATTATATCCATCCTGAAGATAGAAATCGGGTGTTAGCAGGATTAAATAGGTTAGAATTTGATAATACCTATTCCTTAGAATATCGGTTACGCTGCGCTGATGGTGACTATCGGTGGTTTTTTGCTCAGTTGCGGTTAATTAGGGATCAAGAAAATGAGCCGTTAGAGTGTGTAGGCTATTTAGTTGATATTAGCGATCGCAAAGCCGCCGAAAAGATTCTCGAACAACAGGTGCAGCGAGAACGACTATTAAAACAAATCACCGACGAAATTCGTCAAAGTCTCGAACCCCAAAAAATCTTTGAAACCTCCGCCAACCGCATTGGGGAAGCCTTTGGCGTAGATCGTTGTTTCCTGCATACTTACGAAATTGAGCCAACAGAGCATCTCCCAGTCGTCGCCGAATACTTGAGTGGTGATATCCCTTCTATTCAAGGAATATTAGGACCTATTGCCGGTAATCCCCAAATTCATCAACTCCTCCAACAAGACACAGCAATCATTATAGATGATGTATTTGCAGATCCATTGGTATCATCAAGTAGAGAAATTTCTCAACAAATTGGACTAAAATCAGTATTGGCAATTCGTACATCCTATCAAGGAAAAGCCAACGGACTGATTTGTTTACACCAATGTAATCATCAACGCCATTGGATTACTGAAGACATTGCCCTGTTAGAAGCCGTAGCTGCTCAAGTGGGAATTGCGATCGCTCATGCTAAACTTCTACAACAAGCCGAACAGCGACAAATAGAACTCGCTCAACAAAACCTAGCCCTAGAAGCAGCCACCGAAAAAGCTCAAGCCGCTAGTCGCACCAAAAGTGAATTTCTGGCCAACATGAGCCATGAAATTCGCACACCCATGAACGCTATTTTAGGATTCTCCGAACTATTACAAAATCTCGTCAGTGATGATTTAGCCCAAAGTTATCTCCAAGCCATTCAAACCAATGGCCGCACCCTACTAACCCTAATTAACGATATCCTGGACTTATCGAAAGTTGAAGCTGGGAAACTCAAACTCAACTACGAATCTGTCAATCTTCCCTCACTGCTGCAAGACATTCAACAAATGTTTTTGCAAAGAGCCAAAGAAAAAGGATTATTTTTAAATCTGCAAGTTGATGAATTCATTCCCGGAGCAATATATATTGATGAAGTCAGGTTGCGACAAATTTTCGTAAATGTTGTTGGTAATGCGATTAAATTTACCGAAAAAGGTGGTATTACCATCCGTGTCCATAGCCGCACTAACCCTAATATTCCCAATCATGCCCACTTAGAAATTGCCGTTTCTGATACAGGGATTGGGATTTCTCCCCGTGATCAAATTTTGATTTTTGATGCTTTTCGTCAAAGTCAAGGACAAAGTAATCGCAAGTACGGCGGAACCGGGCTAGGATTAACTATTAGCCGCCGTCTAACCCAAATGATGGGTGGTACTGTTGAGGTAACAAGTGAGTTGGAACAGGGTAGCACCTTCACCTTAATATTTCCCGAAATTACAGTCACTCAAACTACAGCAAGTTCACCATCATTCACCCCAGAAAATCATGATTTAAGTCAATTTCCGGCTCTGAAAATTCTCATTGTTGATGACGTACAATCTAACCGAGATTTGCTCTTCGCCTATTTTAATGCTACTGCTCACCAAATTATCATGGCAGACAATGGGGCGATCGCTCTTAAATTAGCCATTGAGCATCATCCTGACCTGATATTACTAGATTTGGTCATGCCGCAAATGGATGGAATCACCGTTCTACAAGCCCTGAAGCAAAATCCCTCAACAGCGGATATTTGTGTAATCATCGTCACAGCTTCCATTCAAGAACAGGACTTTGAAGAATTACAACCCTTAGCTCAAGGATTTCTTCGCAAACCAGTTAGTCGTCAGGATCTTTTTAGTGAGTTGCAACGTTTATTCCCCGCGCAGTTATTGGTAGACTTAAAATCTACCTCCCAAACACAAACCATCATTTCCGCAATGCCGCCCCAGTCCTTAGAAAAGTTACCAGAACTGATAAAATTATTACAACAGGAAGAAGCATCTGTCTGGAAAACCTTACACCAAACCCTGCTAATTGACCAATTACGAGCTTTTGCGCTGCGATTGCAAAATTGGGGAGAACAGTATAAATGTCCTGATTTGATAGAATACGCTAATACGCTAAAAACCCAAATTGATACCTTTGATTTGGCTCATTTGGCTGACACCGCTGCTAATTTCCCACAAATTAGCAAAAAGTTACAAAAATTGCTAATATTTTAGACAAATATCCAAACAGTACAATATGAAGTAAATAGGGAGCAACGCGATTTTGTGAGTTCGGGTTTTTATTCTCAATAAATACCATTCATTCTCAACAAACTGGTCTTTATTTTTCTGTTTTCACCTTTTTTCAGTAGCGATTCCTAAGGAGTGCTTTGCTTTATTTATCTGAAAAAGCATTAAACGTCGCGTAATCAATAACTTTTACATCCCACATTCCGCACCCCCCGGTGTCACAATCGGTTTTTTCTGATTTTTATCCCCATTTAATGTTGTATTTTGTACCAAAACCAAGAAATATTGGTAGGCGATAGCGAAGCGCTGCTGCAAGCAGTTCGCTAAAACCAAATCTCCAAACGACCAATTTTCGTTGTGTAACAGTTTAGGGTGCGGAAGGTAGGTTACATTTGAGATAGAGTTTGACTGATCATACACAAGAACTAAAAAGTAGGAGAATTTCAATAATGGGTCTTATGAATACTCTAGGTTTCCTGTTTCATCACCCCCTTGCCTCATTAAATAAATTTAAAGCATTTAGTAATTTTTTACATTGGCAACTTCATTATAGATCAGCTAATCAATCATTATCAGCCTTTCTTTTTCTCTTTGTTGAAAATACAAAAATTATTCTAAGACCTGGTGAAACAGGTGCTACAGGAAATATTTATACAGGTCTTCATGAATTTGTAGATATGTCCTTAATTATGCATTTTCTGTCAAAAGAGGATCTTTTCTTTGATATTGGTGCAAACATTGGCTCTTATTCGTTGCTTGCTGGAGGAGTAAGTAATTCTTCTGTAATTGCATTAGAGCCAGTGAGTCATACTTTTTCTAAACTAATTGAGAATATAGGAGTTAATAATCTTTTCGAGAAAGTCAAATGTCTTCAGTATGGTGCAGGTTCATCAATCTCTCAGGGAACTATAACCACAGATTATGGATGTCAAAATAAGATTATTTCAGAAAGTCAAATTGATATGACTACGCCACGCAGGCTATCAGAAGCTAATAGTGAGTTAATAAATATTACAACTATAGATGAACTATCAAAGCTTTATGGATTTCCGACAGCAATTAAAATAGATGTTGAAGGGTATGAAGATTTTGCTTTTGAGGGAGCATCTAAGACACTGAATAGTGATATACTCTCCTTAATTATAATAGAGACAGTATCAGACTCGCTTCATCAGCAATTTTCCCAAGCGGGATTTGTGAGAGTTTATTATAATCCTTATACCAGAGAAATATTAAACACTCCTATACCCTCATTTACCCCAGGTAATTATATCTATGTTAAACATCTTAATCTTGTTATCCAGAAAGTGAACCAAAGTCCGACATATTTAATTCATAATATGGGTGTGAGGATTTAATCAGCTATCCCTCTTCTGTGACTTTCTGAATAAAGCAAGTAGCAAATAACCCATTGTTTTTTACATCCAGCGTATTATTATAAATTCTACAAATATATAAGGCGACTGGAAGTCACGGCTACACAAACAAAGTCCGTCTACACGGACTAAGAAAAAATCAGAATTCCGAACCCACGCAGGTGGGTTTTGTCTGTGTAGATGCGGTTTTTAACCGCCGCTTTAATGTTAAGTTAACTATATAAATAATGGAAAAAATTGCTTTTAATCCCCAAGATTGTACAATATTAATTGTTGATGACCTGATTCAAAATATTCAAGTTTTAGGAAGAACCCTAGAAACACAAGGGTATTCTATTACCTATGCTTTAAGTGGAAAAGAAGCTCTCCAACGTCTGCAAGCAATTCAACCAGATTTAATTTTATTAGACTTATTAATGCCAGAAATGAGTGGCTTGGAAGTTTGTGAACAAATTAAGAAAAATCCAAATTATCATCATATCCCAATTTTATTTCTGACTGCTAGTCACGAAGAAGAACATTTAATAGAAGCCTTTGAAAAGGGCGCGGCTGACTATGTAACCAAGCCTTTTCGATCTACAGAATTATTAGCCCGTGTGCAGACACATATTCAACTAAAACGCCAAACTAGACAGTTACAACAAAGTGAAAATAAACTCAATACCATCGTTACTCATATCAAAGATGGAATTTTAATTGTTGATGAAGCAGGAGTTGTAAAATTTGCTAATCCGGCTGCGGCGCAAATGTTTGATAGATCCTTATCCAATTTAATCAATCATGAATTGGGACTACCAATTGTAGTAGGAAAAGTTGCAGAACTTGATATTATTCGTTCTCGAGGAATTATCGGACGGGCAGAAATTACTGTTGGTAAAACTGAATGGTTAGATCAAAAAGTCTCAATTGTTTCTATGAGAGATGTGAGTGAACGCAATCAAATTGAGAATAAATTAAGAATTGCTTTAAACAAACAGAAATTACTAAGTCAGAAATTAAAAAAACTAGCAAATACTGATGTCTTAACTGGAATTGCCAATAGACGCAACATTTTAGCAATTTTGAAAAAAGAATTTCAACGAACTCAATGTTACAAAGAACCTTTTTCACTTTTAGTAATTGATATTGATCACTTGAAATTTGTCAATGATTCCTATGGATATCCCATTGGTGATCAAGTTTTAAAAGAAATATCTCAACTGTTAGTTAAGTGGTTACGCAATGAAGATACAGTAGGGCGTTTGGGAGGTGAGGAATTTATGATCATTTTACCAGCGACAACGTTACAAAAAGCGATGGAAATAGCTGAACATCTATGTGAACAAATTCGTAATTTAGAGATAGATACTACCTTTCAACCCATGAAAATTACTATCAGTATTGGCGTAACTGCCTATCAATCTGATGATAAAACCGACACAGTGATACTAAGACGTGCCGATGATGCTCTTTGTCAAGCTAAAGAGTCTGGACGCGATCGCGCGATCGCCATTTCTGGGTAAAGAAAAATGAGCTAAATCAGGTCTAAATTGAAAGCCATAATTTTTTAGAACCAGAGTAAAGCTCAGATAAAATTATATAATAATTTGGTTTTGATGAGGTAGAATGTTTAATCTATTGAGGCACACATTTTTTAAATATGGATGCTAGAATGGACGCTTTTGGAATCAGAGTTCGCTATTTCAGAAAACGTTTAAAACTTTCCCAAGATGAATTGGCTGAAAAATCTGACTTACATCGTACATACATTGGTGCTGTAGAGCGAGGTGAACGAAATATTAGTTTAATGAATATTTTTCGTTTAGCTGATGCTCTTCAAGTTACAGCTAAAGATTTGTTTGATAATCAAATAGAAAATGGAGAAAACACAAAATGATAAATGAAGATGAGTTACTGAATATAGCTATAGGAAATATTAGAAAAGTTTCAGAATTTAACCCTTACAAGAGCTATGATGGTGTCAATAACAGAGAAGAATTTCAGCAATTCATAGCTAATGATCCTGCCTTTGGTTCTGTAGGTTTAGATGACGAAAGATACATTATTGCCAGAGTAGGAGGAAATCTTGTAACTTCTTTACATCGCAAAATTGGTGATATGTATGAGAATTTATTTGCCTATTTATTAAAAGAGAGTTTTGGCTTAAATGAGAATGAATTACACTTTAGTGTCAATATTAAAATTGGTGAGCGTGAGCAAGATCGATCCATTGATGGATTAATAAGAAAAAATAAGTTTAACCAAAATATTCCTCAAAATTGGATTCAACATGAAGGAATAGGATTTGAAGTCCGTTCATGCTATCAAATTGGTGACTCTAAAAGAATTCAGGCTGATTATGATACGTCCTTAGCTTTGAAATCATATCAAATTCTCCCTGTAATGTTAATTTTCTGCAATACATCTTTAAAAAGCCCTGTACTTAGATTATCAAAGAGTTGGGAACTCTATGAAGGAATAAACAGTTTTAATTTAGTTCATACTATTACTGGTTTCGATCTTTATAATTTTCTTCAGAGAAATTCAGAATCTTTGAAAAAAGAGATAGATAATATTTTCTCTAATTTTTAATACATACTGCTGTTTCATACAAACGTTTTTTACCACCTCTTTTTCTAAAGGAAATTATTTTCTCAACTTCAAAACCCTCGTGTTGAAAAAGCTGCCCCAAAATCACCTCTGTAAATATCTCTACATTTGAGAGCCTAGAATTACCCACAACATAAACACCCTGGAAATTTCTGGATACGCTCTGTTTTAAACATTTTATATGTTTCCACAAATCAATAAAGTATTTGGTGGCATAATTACACATCAAGATATTTTGATTTTTAAGCTCATCATAGTAAGAAAGATATGGCTTAATCTCATCAGGAACTATAATTAAATCCTTTTGTAAAATTGAAGTCGCTCTACCCCATGTTCCACCTATTGCTTGTAAATCTATTTCCGTAGCTTCACTAATATCTTCTAATAGTTCTAAGAAATGCAATTGAGGTCTGGTTTGATGAACATAACTATAACGGTTTGGATAGGGAGGTGAAGTAATTACAAAATCTATAGAACGATTAATAATCTTATTTTGTAAGTTGTTTGTGGAATTACCGACTATAATGGAGTTAAAATTTGAAAATAATATTTGCTTTTGATTGAGCTTGATCAAATCTTCCTTTATGTTCTGGAGATTTGTACTAATTTCCAAATAAACATCTATCTCCCTCTGATGATTATCATCAAATGTAATAGTTGGATGATTTCTATGAATATTTGCACAATCTAAACACGCTTTATTCAAAGACAACCAGATATATTCAGAAATAGGATTATATTTTTCCTGATTCATTATCTCACGGCAAATAATCAAATTCTTTAACACATGAATTTTCCACCAACGAAAGACATTATGAATAATTGGAACTCTGGTATTGAATATCTCAATAACATCTTCTAGTGAAAATGTCTGATATTTTTTAATCGTATCAAATATTTCTTCAAGATAAATATTAATTAAATGCGTATTATCAATATTCCATAGTAACGACTTATTTCCCACTTGCTGAAGTAGAGGATTAATCTCAATTCCCATAGCCTTAATTCCATGCTTCTGACATTCAATAACTGTTGTGCCTCTACCACTAAATGGATCAACGACAAAATCATCTTTACTAATTTTAAATATATCAATAAAAAAGCGAACTAAATTTGGCGAATAGCTAGGGGTCAGCCGATACCATCTATGTACTGACTCTGTTTGTCCTGCTTTAAATGTGATATCACCTATATCAATTTCTTGATAGTTAAAACCAGATTCCTCAATGCTTCTATAAAAACAGTTAGCAATATGAGTATTTTTATCTTCAAATAGTGATAGTTGTTGAAACATGATAACTTTAATGGTAAATTGCTACTTAAAAGTAGCACAAAATGTTCATATTGGCAATACTGCTTCAACTATAAATTTAGACTCTCCTGCCACCCACTACTATAGTACATAAGTTCTATTTTGGCTAATTTACTGCCATCTCAAAAATTCATCCCTAAGATTCTTTGATCCCCCTTTATTAGTTGTTACATACAGTCCTAAACTGTAGATGAGAGTGAAAGGCAGTTGGGAGAAATTTTGTGAAAAAAGTTTTAGCAATTATTCTGGGTGGGGGTGCGGGTACCCGGCTTTATCCGTTAACTAAACTCCGCGCCAAACCAGCAGTACCAGTAGCAGGGAAATATCGTCTAATAGATATACCTGTTAGCAACTGCATCAATTCCGAAATATTCAAAATCTACGTCCTGACTCAATTTAACTCAGCCTCTCTGAATCGTCACATCGCCCGTGCTTACAACTTCAGTGGGTTTAGCGATGGGTTTGTGGAAGTGTTAGCAGCACAACAAACCCCAGAAAACCCCAACTGGTTCCAAGGTACGGCTGATGCTGTGCGTCAGTACATCTGGATGTTACAAGAGTGGGATGTAGAAGAATTTCTGATTCTTTCCGGTGATCACCTTTACCGCATGGATTACCGACAATTTATCCAGCGTCACAGAGATACCAATGCTGATATTACACTTTCTGTAATTCCTATGGATGATCGTCGCGCCTCAGACTTTGGCTTGATGAAAATTAATGATTCAGGTAGGGTAATTGACTTTAGCGAAAAACCCAAAGGTGAAGCTTTAGCACAAATGCGTGTTGATACCACCATCTTGGGGTTGACAAAGGAACAAGCTGCATTACAGCCATATATCGCCTCAATGGGGATTTATGTCTTTAAAAAAGATGTTTTGATTAAGTTGCTAAAAGAATCTTTAGAACGGACTGATTTCGGTAAGGAAATTATTCCTGATGCAGCGAAGGATCACAATGTTCAAGCTTTCTTATTTGACGACTATTGGGAAGATATTGGGACAATTGAATCTTTTTATGAGGCTAATTTAGCCCTGACTAAGCAACCCCTACCTCCTTTTAGCTTCTACGATGAAGCAGCACCGATTTATACTCGCGCTCGTTACTTACCCCCCTCTAAACTGTTGAATTGCCAAATCACAGAATCCATGATTGGCGACGGTTGTATTTTGAAAGATTGTCGGATTCAACATTCAGTTTTGGGAGTGCGATCGCGGATAGAATCAGGATCGGTAATTGAAGAAACCCTGATCATGGGTGCTGACTATTACCAACCATCTGTAGAAAGACAATGCAGTTTAGAACAAGATGATGTTCCCGTCGGTATTGGTACAGACACCATTATTCGTCGTGCCATCATTGATAAAAATGCCCGCATTGGTCACAATGTAAAAATTATCAATAAAGACAACATCCAAGAAGCAGAAAGAGAAAAGCAAGGATTCTATATCCGTAGCGGCATTGTCGTTGTTCTCAAGGGTGCTTTAATTCCTGATGGTACAATCATTTAGTTAGTAGTGATTGGTAATTGGTAATTGGTAATTGGTAATTGGTAATTGGATGATTTATCTTTCTTGTCCCCTGTCCCCTGTTCCCTGTTCCCTGTTCCCTATTCCCTATTCCCTATGACTAAATTAATTTTGCTAATTGGTCTTCCTGGTAGCGGTAAATCAACCTTAGCAAAACAATTATTGACAGAATGCCCTCAGATGCAGCTAATTTCCACAGATGCTATCCGAGGGCAGCTTTTTGGCTCAGAAGCAATTCAAGGACCCTGGCTGCTAATTTGGCGCGAACTGGAACAGCAATTACAGCAAGCCATAACCGCAGATCAAGAAGTGATTTTTGATGCTACCAACGCCCAAAGGAAAAATCGTCGGGAAGTAATTACTCTCGCCCGTGATTGTGGCTTTAGTTATATCATGGGGGTTTGGGTAAAAACTCCAGTTTGGCTATGTTTGGCCCGAAATCAAAGACGGATTCGCCAAGTTCCCCAAGATATAATTCTCCGAATGCACCGTCAACTCCAGGATGCTCCCCCTAGTGTAGAAGAAGGAATAGATGAGCTTATATTCTTTTAATCATAGCAGAAGTACGGGAATTGCGATCGCCCATTCAGCAAGAACCACACTTGATTATGGCAATGGTTTGTTAGTTTAATATCAGAATCATTTTGCCTGTAAATCTCATATCTTAGAAAAACATATCCTAAATTTATACAGGAGGCTAGTAGATGGCTGCAACCGACTTTAAAGACTACTATGCAATGTTAGGAATTAGTAAAACCGCCACTTCAGAAGAAATTAAACAAGCTTTTCGCAAACTAGCCCGTAAATTTCATCCTGATGTTAACCCCAATAACAAACAGGCGGAAGCCAAATTCAAAGAAGTTAATGAAGCCTACGAAGTATTATCGGACCCAGATAAACGCAAAAAATACGATCAATTTGGTCAATATTGGAAACAAGCCGGTCAAGGTTTCCCCGGTGGTGGTCCAGACATGGGTGGAGTTGATTTTGGTCAATACGGCAGTTTTAATGACTTCTTAAACGAATTATTTGGTGGTGCAAGTCCCCGCAGCGGACGACAAAGTTACTCTTATCGGACTCCTTCCGGTAGACCAGGTGGCGGTTTTAACGATTTTGGTTTTCCAGATAGCGGTACTGGTGGCACACAAGATACAGAAGCTGTAATTATTTTAACTTTTGCAGAAGCATTTTCCGGTGTTCAAAAACGCTTTAGTTTAGGAAACGAAACTATTGATGTGCGTATTCCTGGTGGCGCTAAAACTGGGACTCGTTTACGGGTAAAAGGAAAAGGCCAAATTAACCCCATGAGTCAACAACGGGGAGATTTATACTTAAAGGTAGAATTACAACCCCATACTTTTTTCCAAATAGAAGGGGACAATCTGGTTTGCGAAGTCTTAATTACCCCTGATGAAGCCACATTAGGTGCAGCGATAGATGTACCCACACCCGATGGTCATGTCAGTGTTAAGCTACCTGCGGGAGTTCGTTCTGGTCAATCTCTGCGCTTACGTGGTAAGGGTTGGCCTATAGCTAAAGGTGGACGTGGTGATCAATTTGTCAAAGTAGCGATCGCTCCCCCCAAAGACCTCACCCCCCAAGAACGAGAATGTTATGAAAAAATTCGGGCTATCCGCACTTACAACCCCCGCAGTCATTTAGCACAAGTTAAATTGTAAGAACTATTGAGAGTATTTCCTGAAAAAACAATCCAGAACTGCTATTTTGTCACCTTACAAAAAACTCTCCCCAATGTTTCACATCCCATGCTGTAGTAATTTGCTACAGCCTTAATATTAACTTATATATATTTAAAAACTCGTAGTTAATTTAAAGAAAATATTTACTTATGTAAAGCTTGCCTTTAAAGTTACATTTCCTGTATAATAAAAATTGTGTGGTCGAGTCCTTTGTAGATATATATACAAAATAGTTAGTATTTCGTCTGAATATTAAGTACCTGGGCAGAGGAAAATCAAAATATATTTCGCTTTTTGAAATGGCTAAAACTCAACGATAATAACCCATCGAGGTGAATTTACATATCGTTACACATTTTGGTTATTTCACATCCACCTACTTAATTCAGTCAAATTCAAAAACTATCTTGTATAGCTGTATACAGAGGCATGGATTGTTGCCACTGAATAACATCTTGTGAGGAGTGATATAGATGAAAAAGCATTCTCTTATACTAATTAATCACTACAAACGCTTTTGCTACTTGGGTTTATTGCTAACCCTACCAACTTCACTGCTAACCACCACCATTTCAGTTAATTCCGCATCTGCGGCAGATGACATAGTAACTGAAAATCAGCCCAGTGAATTAATCACAGATAAAGTAGTCACAGCCGCACAATTAGAACCAAAGGTTGAATCTATTTCTGAGCAACAACAACCACAACTAATTGCACAAACAGCGGACAGCGATCCGGACGATATTAATAAAATCCGCCAAGAGCTACTAGTTGAACCCCTGATCAAACTTAAAATAGTAGCACCTAAGCCAACCTATCCACCTGGACTCAGTTTTGCTGCTCCCAGTGCCTTCGGCGCTAACATGGGTGACGTGTTTGTGGGAGCATCAGCAGCAACCGCTGGTAATAGAGGTAACTCTATAAATGACATAGACGCGAGTACCAGCATTGGTTTTGGTTTAGGTAATTCCCAAAAACTAGTTGGTCTAGAATTATCCTTCAACAACGGTAGTGTCAAAAAATTTGGCTCTAATGGCACCTTTGACTTAAAAGCTCACCGCATTGTCTACGCTAAGGGAACCAATCAAGTTGGTGTAGCTGCTGGCTGGAAAGCCTTTGCCCAGTATCAGACCAAGGCCAGTATTGAAGAGATCAGGCCTTCCAGTGTCTATGGTGTGGTAACAACTTACTCTCTTTTAAAGCCTAATGATGCTGTGAATAAAATGCCCGTCTCATTCTCCCTGGGGGTTGGAGGTGGTGACTTTAGGCAAGGTAACGCCAGTACTGGTGTATTTGCTGGAGCAGGTGTGCAAGTTCATCCTCAAGTCGGTGTGGGCTTTGGCTGGAGTGGAGTTGGCTTAAACCTTGGCGCTTCTTTCGTGCCTGTACCTACGTTACCCTTAACAATTACACTCCAAGGCGCGGATCTCACAGATAACAGTGTAGGCGGCACAACATTTGCGCTAAGTATAGGTTATGGTTTCAATTTCTTGCCTAAATAGGGCTTGCTGATAGAGTAGCGTGGCGATAAACCTGAAACCCTTGTATATAAAGATTTTAAGGGATATTAGAGCCAAAAAATATCCAGGGAATCAGTGACTATAGCATCAATTGTCAAACAGTTCCATATTTTAGATAATCATCATGTTGAAAACCAGAAATCTCATTTTTGCCCTCAGCTTGAGTCCTCTGCTGTTATTTGCTTGGCAGTTACCAAACAAAGCCCAGAGTTTCAGTCCCAGTAAAGGTTCAGCCGGTGTTGATGCTGGCGCTGCTACTGGTGCTGCACAAACTAGTGGTTTTTCTACGCCAACGACAGGAGGAGGAACAACACCAGCCGTAACAACAGCAGCAACAACAACGACAGGAACTTCTGTCACCATTCCTATCATACCTGGTGTTTCCGCCACCATTACAACTGGTGTTTCCTCCGGAGGTGGTCTGTCGGTGGGTAGTGCTGGAGGTGATGCTGGTGGTGGTGCTGCTGGTGGTGGTGCTGCTGGTGGTGGTGCTGCTGGTGGTGACACAACTACAACAGTTACCGTTTCAGCAGCGACCGTAGAATCAACTTCATCTAGCGTCACCGTGACAGATGGTGCAACAGCAAACACTCTTGTGATCTCTCTTGCTCCACAAGTCCAGGTTGCTGTGAATCAGTTGGCTGCTGCTATTGTTCAGACTCTTAGTACAACAGGTGGTACAACAGGTGGTACAACAGGCGGGGGTGGTACAACAGGTGGTACAACAGGTGGTACAACAGGCGGGGATGGTACAACAGGTGGTACAACAGGTGGTACAACAGGCGGGGATGGTACAACAGGCGGTACAACAGGCGGGGATGGTACAACAGGTGGTACAACAGGTGGTACAACAGGCGGGGATGGTACAACGGGCGGGGATGGTGGTACAGCATCCGTTGCTTCACTAGTCACAGGCGGTGCTGGGTCACAACAAGCTGCGGTAGCTCTGACAAACAGTCTCACTACTGCGGGTATTTCCTCACAACAAGCAACAGCACTAGTCTCATCTCTCACAGGTTTGTTTGGTTCTGGTGGTGCTTCCTTACCAAATCAGCCCCTAGCCCAAGCAACATCAGGACAGCTAGTAGCCAGCACTAAAGCTCTCAAACCTGTTTATGTCATTGCTCAAAGCGGTGCTGGGGTAAGTATAAATATCAATAAGCTGAATGATGCTATTGTTGCCTACAACGGGATTATCCTCAACAGTGAACCGAAAACTCTCAAGAATCTCTATCGAGATACAGGCTTCGTCCGTATTGGTGGCATACTCAAACAATTGAGAACTGCGATCAAATAGCCGTCGCTCATTGGTGTCAACTTAAGCTCAAATCCCTACCACATCTCGTTCCTAGTCTCTGACTAGGAATGCAGTTAATGAGGCTCTGCCTCTAATATTATTGAAGGCAGAGCCTTCTAGAATTCATTCCCAGTCAGAGACTGGGAATGAGATGACTTGAGTTCTTTGCGGGATAGAGGTTTTACGTTAAGTTAACACCAATGGCTGTCGCTCAACCCAACCTTGTAAGTAATTGGACAAAAATATTTACAGTCATTGCGAGCGAAGGGAAGCAATCACAACCCTTGCAATTACTTCATTCCACTTCATTCCATATAGCTAACGCCACGCTGCGCTAACACAATAACATTGTGTAATTAATTCTGTCTCACTACTTATCTTAGAGGTATGTTAGAAGAAGTGGTAGACCGTCCCAACCTGCTAGATTTTTTCGTTTCATAAGCATTTCCTGAGTTGCTCAAAACGGGGATTTTGGGATTATCAACGGAATGACGGGGATTTTAGCAACTAATCCGGATCAGGTGTATATAAGTAATGTATATGTATAACTTTGAGATTATCCTAGTATTTATGGTTTAATTTGTAATAAAATAAGCATATACTCATCAAATCAAGGAGTTATTTATGAGTAATCGGTTCAAATCAAAAACCTCTTGGTTCGTGGCGACATTAGCCATATCTAGTTCCCTAATTGTCACATTCCCAGTACAAGCCGAATTGCCTCCCGTTGCCCAAGTAATTTATGTTGACCCTGTTAATGGTTTAAATGCTGCTGAAGCTGGAACATCAGCAAACCCCTACAAAACCATTACTTCCGCCCTCAGTCAAGCCAAAGCGGGTACAGTTATTCAATTAGCTCCTGGTAATTATAGCAACGAATCATTCCCCATATTACTCAAACCAGGCGTAACATTACGGGGTGATGAATCCAGCAGGGGTGAGAGAGTAGTTATTTCCGGTGGTGGTGATTATATCAGTCGCACCTTCGCTAAACAGAATATTACTATCCTGACAAATCAAGATACCACAATCGAAGGTGTAACCGTCACCAACACCAATCAAAGGGGTACAGGTGTATGGATAGAATCAACTAATCCAACGATCAAAAACAGTACCTTTATTAACAATGCTAGAGACGGAGTTTTTGTTACAGGTACAGGAAATCCCAAAATTGAAAATAACAGATTTGTACAAAACAGCGCCAACGGTATTTCCCTAACCAAATCAAGCCAGGGAGAAGTTCGTAATAATTTATTTCAGAATAACGGCTTTGGTTTAGCCATTGGTAATACTTCCGCGCCCTTGCTAACAGAAAATCAAATCGTTCAAAACAAAGATGGTATAGTGATTTCCGAATCCGCTAAACCTTCAGTGCGTAAAAATACAATTCAGAACAACATTCGGGATGGTGTTGTTCTCATTCATGATGCTTTACCTGATTTGGGGACTAGTAATAACCCAGGTGGCAATGTCATTGCTAATAATGGTCGTTATAACTTCAACAATGCTACGAAAAACAACACCATGTTTGATGTCACAACGACAGAAACACCAGATACTTCGCAAAACGCTGATTTATCAGCCGATGATCCCAACATAGCACTGCTAAAAAAATGGGAACTAACACCTATAGCCTGTAACTCTGGTAGCGAAGTCGTCACCATCATCATGAGTAGCAGACGATACTGCATTACGCCCCATCCTGACTTAACAGCTAAACGTTATCAATATAATCAGGCTACTGGTAACCTCAAAGCTTTAGCAGATTCCCCTACACCTACTTCGTCTCGGAAAAGAGGGGGTTTATAGGTTGCTGTATCAAGGACTTACACAAACAAAATATCTCTCAAACCCTAATTTCTCCGTGACCTCCGTGACCTCTGCGGTTCGTGCGTAAATCAGATCCAGAATAGCCTAAGTAATTGGACAAAAATATTTACAGTCATTGCGAGCGAAGGGAAGCAATCACAACCCTTGCAATCGCTTCATTTCACTTCGTTCCATATGGCTAACGCCGCGCTGCGCTAACGCAATGACATTGTGTAATTAATTCTGTCTCACTACTTATCTCTTCCTATTTTTAACATTTAAGAAGTCTTATGAAACATCAATTGAAAACAGCGATGATAGCGGCAACTTTAGCCCTCTCCAGTATTTTTGCCTTGGGGTCTACAGTTCAAGCTTTCCCAAAGGTAGATAATAGTGTTAATTCAGATGTAGATCCATCAGAGGAATCCTATACAGGAACTCAATTCACCTGTGTACCTGACGGAAATGGTAACGTAGCCACCGTTGGTCAGCGACCTGGTGGAGAACCAATCCCTGTAATTATCTGGACTTCAGATAGTTCCAAGTATTTTGGCAAAAAAGTTACTCCTCAAAGCCGTTGCCAAATCGTGACAGAAAGATTTAATCAGGCTGTAGCTGAAAGTGGTGGTAGTCTTAAAGATGTTGTGTTGATGAACGGTCAAGTCGCAAGTAAAACCGTCATTTGCGTAGTTTCTATTAATGACACTGGTTGTGATGGCAGTAATACTCTGTTTACCTTCAACCCCAAGAATGCCAAGAAGGCAGACCAAATTCTTGCCCAAATCCTGCAAATCAGTCGTGAGGGTTCTAGCGCCGGCGTAATTCGGGAAACAAAAGGTCGTGTCCAGGTGAGATTGAACGATTTGCTAACCATGAATGCCAATCACCCACTCCGGCAAACCAGAAGAAACCCTCCTGCTCAAAATAACCCCGGTGGTTTGTAATTATCAACATCCTGCTAATAAAGTCTAGAGAAAACTAGACATTTACTTCAGTCAGGAACTGGAAAAGTCTCATTTCTTCTTCTTTTTAACATTTAGGGAGTCTTATGAAATATCAATTAAAAACAGCGATTGTAGTTGCCACTTTAGCCCTATCTAACATTGTTGGTTTGGGATATACGGTTCAAGCCTTACCACCAGTGGATAATACAATTGATAATAGTAACAGTAGTGCGATGCCAGATGTAGAACCATCAGAGGTAGCCAACACTGAGACTAAATTTACCTGCGTCCCCCAGGGTGATGGTAGCGTGGCTACGGTTGGTCAGCGACCCGGTGGTCAGCCAATCCCTGTCATTATCTGGACTTCAGCAGCTTCAAAGTATTTTGGTGAGAAATTTACTCCCCAAGGTCGTTGCCAAATCGTGACACCAAAATTAAATCAAGCTGTAGCTGAAAGTGGTGGTAGCCTCAAGGATGTTGTGTTGATGACCGGTCGAGTTAACAATAAAACTGTCATTTGCGTAGTTTCAGCAAATGACACTGGTTGCAATAGACGCAATACTCTGTTTACACTGAAACCAGAAAATGCCAAGAAGGCAGACCAAGTTCTTGCCCAAATCATGCAAATCAGTCGTGAAGGTTCTAGCGCAGGTTCCGTCCGTGAAACACAAGGTCGTGTACAGATCAAATTGACAGATGTGTTAACAAGAAACCGCAATCTCTCTGGTCAGCAACCGGCAAAGACACCTGCCGTTCAAGATAACTCCCGTGGTTTGTAATTATTAACTCAAGTTGCTAGTAAGTAATTGGACAAAAATATTTACAGTCATTGCGAGGGAAGGGAAGCAATCGCCAGGGTTGTGATTGCTTCATTTCACTTCGTTCCATATGGCTAACGCCACGCTGCGCTAACGCAATGACATTGTGTAATTAATTTTGTCTCACTACTTACACTGCGGTGTAAGTGAATGAACCATTTTCAAGCCTTGTAATCAATCAAACTTTCGGAGCTTTTAATAGTCATATTATTTACGCCAACCTGTACTAGTAGTTCGTCAAATTTATTTTGACGGGTAATGATCAGCAATTCTCATTTTAAGGTTTCATGACATTTAAACCCTTACATTCATAGGGTTTTACAATTCTTAACAAATCCGGGGATAGCGAAGCGCTGCTGCAAGCAGTTCGCTGAAATGGCGCAAACTCGTTTCAAAATAAGAATTGCTGGGTAATGATGATCGGAAAAAACTTCTGTTCTTCCCTCCCCTACCTCCCCCACATCCCCCACATCCCCCACCCCCCCACCTCCCCCACCTCCCCACCCCCCTGGGTCAGGGAGAGGTGCGGGGAAAAAGGTGATGGGTATTCCTGTAATTAGGGAACAGATGAAATTCTGATATTTTCCCTGATTACTAATATACAATTGGTAAGCATGATTTAATCCACATTATTTGAATATTAATCATGTTTTCTCCCATAGCTCGCAGGTTGTTTTTAATATTTATTACCACGGTTTGTGTGATTCAGTTGTATGCCCATTCCACCCCAGTAGTGTTAGGTGCTACATCCGATCCTGATGTTGATGTTACCGCAGCCAAAATTGCCAATCAGGTAACTGTCAGGATTTTAACTCAATCTGGTTCTGGCTCAGGGGTGGTCATTAAACGTGAAGGGCAAACTTATACAGTATTAACAAATAATCATGTAGTTGCTGATAGTCCTGAAGATGGTTATGGCATTTTGACTGCTGATGGTAAGATTTACCAGGGACAACAAGTCAATGGCATGAATACGAAAAAATTGGACTTAGCCCTGGTAAAATTTACTAGTCCACAGGATTATCAAGTAGTAACATTGCCAAAGTCAAAAGCTATTTCTGAGGGAGAAACAGTATACGCCTCTGGTTTTCCAGCTTGGCATTTTGTCTTCAAAGGCAAGAAGATCACTAAAATGGAAGAAACCCGAAATTGGGGAGTTAAAGCCTTTCAAGTCAAGCCCGGAACTATTAAAATGCAGATTACTAAAACTCTCCCTGGAGGTTATCAATTAGGCAACACTAATGATATCTTTCAAGGGATGAGTGGGGGACCCGCCTTAAATCAGCAAGGTGAACTAATTGGTATTAATGGGCTGTTAAAGTATCCTTTTCAAGGTATTGAGGCTTTTACTTTTACCGATGGGACTATACCAAAAGAAGAAGATTATTTGCAAATGGAATCTCTCAGTTGGGCTATTCCTATTGACAATGTTCTTGCTTTTCTCGAAGAACAAGAAATTGTCAAGGAAGATAAAACATAGTTACTAGAATTTACAAGAAGACTCAGAATATGAATTTATATTTTACCAGGGTAAATTATACCATCTTGACTACGACAGTAATCGCAACTATTGTAATTTCTCTACCAACATCTGCTGCTGATACTGTTAGTACCCAAAAGATTGCTCAAATTGCTAAAAGCACCTCAGTCCAAATTAATGCAGGGGGTGATCTTACTCCCGGCGGTTCAGGAGTCATTATTGCTAAACAAGGTAATACTTACACTGTACTCACAGCTAATCATGTGGTGTGTGATGATTTAGGCCGGGCAGGAAAAATTACTTGCGCTACAGATACTACTTATTCCATACGCACAAACACGGGTAAAGATTATCCTGTCAAAGATATTAAAGTATTACAGCAAACTAGAAATGACGCAGATTTAGCTATAGCTACTTTTGTGGCTCCAGAAGATTATCCTATTGCGACTTTAGGAAACTCTGATCAAATGGTAGAGGGTGCAGATGTCTTTGTTGGTGGGTTTCCAGCCGTATTTGATAAGGTTGGAGCTGCCAGAGACTTTGCTTTCACTACGGGAATAGTTGTTTCTCGTGCCAGTAATGCCATTAATGGCTATGGTTTGATTTACGATGCTAGAACCATAACTGGTAATAGTGGCGGTCCTGTGTTTGATATTGCTGGTAGAGTTGTGGCGATTCACGGGTTAGCTGATACTTCAGGTAAGAATAAAACAGAAACGGGAGCAGTGGTAACACAGAAAACAGGATTTAATGCGGGGATTCCTATTAATACTTTTTTAGCTACAAGTGAGCCAATTATTAAAAACACCCCCATCAAGAAGGATAATAGTTCTACTAGTGAAAGTCCTGCTACCCGTTTAAACAATCCTCTGTCAGCAAGAGACTTTTATGCCAGAGGTATTACTAAACTAGATCAATATAATTATCAGGACGCAGCGGCAGATTTTACTCAAGCAATTAAGCTTGACCCTAAATATATAGAAGCATTCTTTAAAAGGGGATATTCATACACATGGGTCAGCAAACATCAAGAAGCTCTTACAGATTTTAACCAAGTTGTTGTTCTTGATCCTAACTACTTAGATGGCTACCTCAACCGGGGCTGGAGTCAGATATTCTTACAAAATGATCAAGCAGCCCTTGAGGATTTTAACCGGGCAATTCGTCTCAACCCTAACTATGCTGCCGCCTATGCCCATCAGGCTATGGCTTATATTAAATTAGGAAAGTATCAAGCGGCGTTGGAATCTTCCAAACAAGCTATTCGTCTTGATCCTCACAATAGTTATGGGTACACAATTCAAGCAGATGTGTTTAACAACTTAAAAGACTATCCAGCAGCCATAAAAGTGTCAACTCTAGCTATTATTATTGATCCTGATGATTTTAATGCTTACATTAACCGCGCCATAGCCTACACTTTAACTAGTAATTATCAAAATGCACTTGCAGATTATCAAAAATCCGCAGAAATATTTAATAGGCGTTATGTTAAAAAACCTGCGCCTGAAGCAGAGGAAAATCCCAAACCAACTTCTAATTCTCAAGCAGAAGCAAAGCCAAAACTAACTTCTAACTCTTCCACTGATGCTAATGTAGAGTTAATTAAAAGCTGGGAATTAACTAATGTTTCCTGTGATTCTGGGGAAAAGTTAGTCACAATTATGATTGATGGTAAACAATATTGTGTTAGTCCTCATCCTAGTTTAATTCAGAAAAGTTATCAATACAATCGGGGTACAGGTAAGTTAGAATCTTTGACTAAAGTACAGGAAAATCCAAAGCCAACTTCCCAGATTGCCACTGATGCTAATGTAGAGTTAATTAAAAGCTGGGAATTAACTAATGTTTCCTGTGATTCTGGGGGAAAATTAGTCACAATTATGATTGATGGTAAACAATATTGTGTTAGTCCTCATCCTAGTTTAATTCGGGAAAGTTATCAATACAATCGGGGTACAGGTAGGTTAGGAGCTTTTAATTAAACTGCGTCCTATTCAATTATATTTTTCCAGAAGTGTCTCTATACTGGCATTATGATCTAAAAAGGAAAATAAATGCCTGTAGAGCAGTTTGCCATCTTTATCTAATACAAATTGTGCTGGTAAAGGCGCTCCCAATGCTTGTCCAGTTTTATAAATACGAAATGTATGGCAACTGGAATCACTTAATAATGGCATTTTTAAGCCCAAGTCTTGAACTATTATTTGACTTTGCTTTTTGTCGGTGCTGGTAATTAATAAAATTTCAATTCCCCGATTTTTAAACTGTTCATAGTTCTCATTTAAAGCTTGAATATGGGGATAACAAAATGGACAATATTGCTTTTCGGTAAATATTCTGGTGAAGGCAATTATTACGGGTTGTTTACAGCGAAAATCAGATAGCTTAACTACAGCATTATTAGTAATATCTGATAGTTTAAAATCTGGTGTGCCTACACCCAATCTAAAATTATCTAACGCCGGTATGGGTAGAAAATTATGGAAAAATCGCTCATTAAATAAGCCAGTAAAATCAGTTGAAGTTAGCATAAAAAATTCAAAATTAGAAGTTTAATTACCAAATTTCCCATTCTCTAAATATCAGCAAAGTAAATTTTAGACTTCACCGGATCAGGATTCATGGTTTTGTCTCCAGGTTGCCAATTAACAGGACAAACTTCATCAATATGGGACTGAACGTGCTGAATTGCTTGTAATGTTCGCAGGGCTTCATCTACGTTGCGACCAAATGCTAAGTTATTAATAGTGGAGTGTTGTAGAATGCCATCTTTATCTACGATGAATAAACCCCGCCAAGCAATACCAGCGTTTGGGTCAAGAACGTTGTAAGCGGCACTAATTTCTTTTTTGATGTCGGAAACTAGGGGATAATTTATATCACCGACTCCACCAGATTTACGATCTGTTTGAATCCAAGCGAGGTGGGAAAATTCACTATCAACGGAAATACCCAATATCTCTGTATTTAGTTGGCTAAATTCTGGGTAGCGATCGCTAAATGCTGTTACTTCAGTTGGACAAACAAAGGTAAAATCTAAGGGATAGAACAACAGAAGAACATATCTACCACGATAATCAGACAATTTAATTGACTTAAACTCTTGATCTACTACGCTTGTTGCTGTAAAGTCGGGAGCTTGTTGACCAATACGGAGACATCCCTCTGTTCTATAGGTAAGTGTCATATTTTCGGCTGAATTAGGGACTTTTTAACTCAATATCATCAACAGCAAATTATATCACGAAGCAAGATATCTGCAAGTTGGTTTTTAGGGATATGCGCTCCTGTAGCCTACGTAGAAGCGCATCTAAAGACCGAAAGACTAACTTCTATTTTTGGTGCCAATCCTAATTAGGGCTTGCTGAATAAAGCTAAAACCGTTTATTAATAAAGGTTTCGCTGATTTTTATCACAAAAAAGTGCAAGGTTTTGGCTGATGGTGTCTCAAAATAGGTGCATTTTTCCTAGTCGGACTGGGAAAATTGAGGATATCCAGATCGTTGAAACTGTTCCCTGTTCCCTGTTCCCTGTTCCCTGCCTTCACAGACAACTTATTCAGCAAATCCTAATTATTCGCATACTTACCAATCACTTGAGCTAAATCTGGTACTGCTTCTTGTACGTGCTTTTCTGCGGAATTACGGAATTTTTCGTAAGTTCCTCGCACAAGTTGGCGTTTCGTATTTTTAACCCTGGCATCGGTTACGCTCAATAGCGCATTTGCGGTGCGATTACTATTGGCTGTGAGGTATTTCACTGGTTCACCATGTTGCACTCCTTCGCTCCAGATGGGATCAATTGCAGTTAAGCAAACTGGGAGGAGGGACTCAATAACATTGGGGATATAACCCGGTTGAATTCCCTTCAGTGCAGCAAAGGCGGCTTTTAGGGCTATGCCACTCATGCCTGACTTAGATGCTAGTTGTACGTCTATCATGGTGCAGCAGTCTTGGACAATTAAGTCCTTATGACTAGAATTCATTATTTCTTCACTCAGTCCCATTTTAATACTCCTACGTATCAAATTGCTTGACTTATTATTCTATAAGTAGTTGGATAAAATTAAATTCATTCCTAGAGTCAGGGAACAGGGAAGACTCAATTTTCCAGACTTGATATTACTTCTAACTAACTGCTTCTAAATCCTCCTGATAGCGCAGCGTGGCGTTAGCCATACTCCTGAATGGGCGCAGGCCCTGCGCCCCTACATCCTGATAGCGCAGCGTGGCGTTAGCCATACTTCTAGCCCTCACAGATAACTTTTTGGTGCAAACCCTAATTACCAATTAATTTCCCTGTTCCCAGTTCCCAAACATAAAAACTGAAGATATTATTAATTCCCCTGTTGAACTTATCCTCTGGAGAAGTTATTATGTATGGGAATAAGATGCGTCTTGGCAATGGCAAAATAGTCTAAAAAATAAAAAATAGTTCAGAAGACACCGATTTCAGGAGTTAATCAATTTTACCTTGAGTATCATTATTCCCCCGTCTCTCAGTAGATGATACTGTGGGATATTAACTTCACGATTGGGATAACCCCTGAATTCTTTGTTGATAAAATTTCTATTCAACTTTCACTGATCAGAATCAACCATAACAGTATGTCTTACGTATCTCTCCTAAAAAACATACCAGAAATATTCGGACAACCAACGGGAATAGCCGCCATAGCCTCCCTTGGTATCCACGGTGCTATTGCCTTGATTGTGCCATTAATGCCAGTTAATTCTAATCAATCTTCTAAAACTGACTCACCCAAAGCAGTCGGATTAATGGAATTGAGCGCGGCTGATCAAAGCCGATTACCACAACCTCCTAGCACATCCCAGGTAGCTTTACAGCAACCCCAGTTACCCCTACAGCAACAACTACCAGGTATTAATTTGAGTAGTCCATTAACTAGCTATCCCGCTTTACAACCGGAATTATCTAGTCAGTCGGTATTACCAGCTATTCCGAGTTCGCCAACCAACTTGAACCTGTCTTATCTACCCAGTAGGCAATCTATTGAAAGATTGACTCGCAATGATTTACAAATGGCAATGTCTAGATTGCCAGCCAGAAGTACATATAATCCCCCAACTGCTTCAACCTCTCCTTTTGTCAATAATTTAGATCAGCAAATACGAGAAACTGCACCTCTAGGTATTAATAAGTTGCCAGAACTGCGACAAAGTAATGAAATACCAGGAGAACCACTAAATAATCCATCTGCTGAAGCCATTGATATTGGCAGTACAACAGCAGCGGGTATTTCAGCACCACAAACAGTGGAATCAGGAAATAATGCCATTAAAGTCCCTCAATATGGGGAAAAATTAGCTTTAACAGATAATTCTCAGGGAAAATCACCAGCAATCATCACAAATGAATCTGAATCAAAAGGTAAACGAACGGAACAATTACTGGCTAAACTGAATTCTTACAATACTCTTAGACAAAATATTCGTCAAGAATACCCCAATGTAAAAGAGAAAGGGGTAATTCGTGAAACCATCTCTACAGATACACCTGAGATGGAAGGAACAGTTGTGGGTAGATTAGTTGTAGATGCAGATGGTAAGGTCTTAGATATTAAGTTCCAAGCAGGAGCAGAATCGCCGCAGCTACAATCTAAGGTTAGAGAATTTTTCATCGCCAATCCACCTCAAGCTGATAAGCAGTTAATTAGTTCTTATCCTTTCCAACTGAAGTTCCAAAATAATCCCAATGCTACAGGCGTAAGTTCTAAGATTCAACCTCCCGCTACTTCAAATACAGAAAAGGTATTTGAACCTCAAATCAAACCTTCAGTAACTCCCAACTCTCAAAAATTACCTGAACCTCAAATCAAACCTTCAGTAACTCCCAACTCTCAAAAATTACCCCCTGAGACTCCACCGGTAAATAATCTTGGTTCTATCACGTCAGCAACACCCAACAGTGATGCTCCCGCTGTCTATACTGAATCTAGTAAAAAACTTATTCAAACCTTACGCCAAATCAAGGAAGAAAGAAAAAATCCTTAGCACCATGATCAAAGATGCGGTGCGTTACGCCGTCGTTCTATGCTTTACACACCCTAGTACCGCAAGGCGGAAGTCAAAAGTCAAAAGTCAAAAGTCAAAATGAAGACAGTATAGGCTTTTGGAGGATTTAGAATGGTTGGTTTATTTACGCCGTTTTGTACTAGTAGTCTGTCAACCCGAAAATGACGGGTGAAGGTAAGCAGGGGGGGCAGGGGAGGGAAGAACAGAAGTTTTTTCCGATCATTACCCGTCAAAATAAATTTGACGAACTACTAGATATGTTTGAACCAAATTTATACAGATTTGTAAGGGTTTGGCAGTGTTAAACCCTTGCATAAAAAGACCGCAGAAATATTGTACATGGATTGGATTACTCTCTTGCGATCGCTACAATCTGACTTCCTGAAAAGGTTAACATCTGGTTGTCTACTTCATTGTCAAATAGAAGGTCAACATAGTGAATTAACTATTATTTCTGGTGAGAGATTAAAAGCATTACGGGAATTTTGCTGGTTAATGGCGGAAAAATATAAACGCACTTCTCCAGTCCGTGATGTTTTTATTAATAATCTTAAAGGTAAATTAGGCGAGGAAGTTGTTAAGGAAAGATTAGCTAATTTTATTACGGAAGTAGATTATGAAAAACGCTTTGGTGGTGATGGTAAAAGTGATTTTACACTCACTGCTAATTCTGCCATTGGCGTTGAAGTCAAATCTCGTCACGGTAGTATTGATAGAGTAAGATGGTCAGTTAGTGCCGAAGAAGTGGAAAAAAATGCAGTAATTGTCTGTATTTTGATTCAAGAAGAAGTCAATGAAGCACAATCTGCATATCATCTTTTTTTAGCTGGATTTCTACCCACGCAAATGATTAAATTGAAAACTGGGAAAATTTCCTTTGGGATTAATCAATTATTGTATGGTGGTGGTCTATTTTCCTATTTAGAACAATTTCCAATCTCAGCAAATTCTTATCCATCTAATTTATCTCAAAGTCAAATAATTAAACCCCAATCTACACCTGTTGATTTAACTATTTTTTATTTAGATCTTGGTGATGAATATTTCCAAAAAGGCGAGTATGCAGCAGCAATTAATAGTTATAATCAAGCCTTACAGTTTAATAATAGTGATGCTGACATTTATTATAAACTAGGCTTGGTTAATTATCAATTAGGCGAGTATCACACAGCAATTACTAACTATAGTCAGGCAATAAATATTAATATTAATCATCTGCAAGCATATCATCAAATAGGTTTGACACATTATCAAATAGGGAATTATCAAATAGCTATAGAGGCTTATACCCAAGCGATTATAATTAATCCCCATATTGCGATTAATTATAAAAATCGTGCTGATGTTCGCTCTCATATTGGTGATACTCAAGGAGCAATTGAAGATTATAATCAAGCAATTAAGCTGAATCCTGATTATATTACCACACAGAAAGATAGACAAATATCTCGTTACCTATTAGATGATCAACAGAAATCACAGCCAGTAATTAATATTGATTTTGATGATGCTATTGGGTATAAAAATCGTGGATATGATCGGTTTGAATTAGGAGATTATGAAGGAGCAATTGCTGACTATACCCAAGCCATTCAAATTAATCCTGATGATATTGATACTTATTATTGTCGGGGTAATGCTCATTTCGATTTAGGAAAATATGCAGCAGCAATCACCGATTATACTCAAGTAGTGAAAATGAACTCTCACTATATCAATGCTTATTATAACCGAGGAAACGCCCTATTAGAAATTGCAGACAAACAAGGAGCAGTAGCAGATTTTCATAAAGCCGCAGATTTATATTGGCAAGAAGGAAAATTAGCAGAATATCAAGATATAAAAGCTAGAATAATAGAATTAGAAATAGAAGCATCTTTAGATATTTTAAATTTTTAATCCCAATTTCATGAAGTCGGGGATCTCAACCTCTCGATATTTACAAAAATATCACTCAATCTCTTAATTGAGTCGCGCAAAAAAGAAGATGCGGGGGTTGACAATTGATTTTAAATTTGTTATCATAAAATAGATAAGGAAGAACTATCATAAAATAATTATAGTTGGAAGGAAACCCAACACATAATTTTTGCCGTTACAAAAAATGTAACCAGGTTCGATATAAGTTTAAGGTATGCTAACCTACTTAGAGATTAGAGGATGTTTGAAAAGTATCAGAATTAATCGAGATTCCCCCAACCCTCGGATGCTTTGCTACGGTGTAAGTAGGTGAGCGTTAAAAATTGTCGTTGGGGGAAGGCAGGGGGAAAGAGTTTGGGTAATTTATTTTTTGGTGTTCCCTTATTCCTCCTTTGTGGGAGACGCTATGGGAGATTATAGAGATTAAAAGATTGGGCGGATTAGGTTGTTTGCTATGATAAAAGTTACTAAAATCTGTGAAATCAGCGCAATCCGTCTAATCCGTGATTCAGACCCTTTTCCCCTCGTAATGCTTATGATCCGCAATTCTAACCTACTTACTTAGTTTCCATCCAATTATCCCCTGCATGAATATCAACAACTAAAGGCACAGATAAAGAAACAGCATTTTCCATCACCGACTTAATTTGTGGTTGCAATTCTTCCCATTCTTGGGGAGGAACTTCAAACACTAATTCATCATGAACTTGCAACAACAACCGCGCTTGATATTTCTTCAGAACTTCATGCAATTGCACCATTGCTATTTTGATAATATCTGCACTAGAACCTTGAATTGGTGCATTAGCAGCAGAACGGAGTAACCCAGCATCATATTGACCTAAATTCTTTAATTTCTGTAAATTAATATCTTCCAACTTACTACCTTTTAACTGCCGTAAACTATTACTAGTAAACTCAAAATAACGTCGTCTACCCAAAAGAGTTTCCACATAACCATAGGCGATCGCTTCTTTTTTCACCTTCTCCAAATATGCAAAAACATTGGCATATCTTTCATTAAATCGCTCAATAAATAACTTCGCATCTATCGGATTTATCCCCGTTTCTCTAGCGAATTTTTGCGCTCCCATCCCATAAATTACTCCGAAATTAATCGTCTTCGCAAAACGCCGTTCATCTGAAGAAATATCTTCTTTCTCAAAGACTAATTTTGCCGTCACAGTATGAATATCTTCATTTTGCTGATAAGCTTGAATTAACACAGGTTCTTGACTCAAATGCGCCAAAATCCTTAACTCAATTTGTGAGTAATCAGCAGCTACCATTAACCAACCTGATTCCGGTAAAAAAGCTTTTCTAATTTGGCGGCTAAAAGCAGTGCGAATCGGGATATTTTGTAAATTGGGATGAGAAGAAGATAACCTACCTGTAGAAGTTGCAGTTTGGTTAAAATCAGTATGTAATCTTTGACTTTTGGGATGTACCAAAGCTGGTAAAGCATCTACATAGGTAGATTTTAATTTTGACAAAGTCCGATTTTCAATAATGGCTTCCACAAATCCAGTATTATCAACTCCTTGGAGTTTTTCTAAAGTTGCTGCGTCTGTAGAATAACCAGTTTGAATTTTGCGAGAATATTTGGTACTCAAGCCTAATTTATCGAAAAGAATATGACTCAATTGTTTAGGAGAACCTAAGTTAAATTTTTCTCCAGCAATTTCAGTAGCTATTATTTCTAACTTGGCTAATTCTATTTCTAATTGCTGTGAAAGTTCTTGCAGATAATCTGAATTAATCCGAACTCCTGTATATTCAACTTCCGCTAAAACTTCCTCTAATGGTTGTTCAACTTCATTTAATAGTTTATATAAAGTTGGAGTTTCTACTAACTTTTCCCGTAATTTCGAGACTAATGCAAATGTAGAATAAACATCCATTCCGCAATAATCAGCAACCGCAGCAATACTAATATCAGCAATAGTCTTTCCTTTAGGAACTAAATCTCCATAGCTTTTCGCACTCAATCCCAAATATCGCAAAGATAAATCACTTAAATTATGACTACTATCGGGATTAATCAAATAACTGGCTAACATCGTATCAAAAACCACTCCAGCTAAATTAATTCCTTGACACCGCAGAATTAAGCGATCAAATTTAGCATTTTGTAAAGCCTTGGGATAATCAGCACTTTCCAAAATCGGACGCAGTGCTTCTAATACTAAATCTCGACTTAAATTATCGCCGATTTTATGACCAATGGGAATATAAGCAAGTTCATCTGATTCCGTTCCCCAACAGCAACCAATTCCCACCAAATCCGCATCTCGTGGTTCTAAAGCAGTAGTTTCTGTATCCCAAGCAACTGGGTTTTCTGGATTTGTGAATTTTCTTAAAAGTTTTACCAATTCTGTTAATTTAGCTTCTGTATTAATAATACGCGGTTGAATTGGTGAAGCATTTTGTTTTATTTCTTGTGCTGTATCGTCTGCACTAAAAAACCACAAATCATCATCTGTTTCTGCTGTGATTTCCGCTACCTTATTTTCTACAACTTCTCCGCCAAATTTTTGTTGTATTTCATTAATTGTCTCTAAAAATCTTTTAAACTCTAATTTCTCTAAAATCGGAATCAGCAAGTTATTATCAAAACCTGTTAATTGACAATCTTCTAAATCAACTTCTAGGGGAACATCACAAACTATCTTAGCTAAATAACGAGATTTTTCTGCGTCTTCTTTACCAGTAATTAGTTTTTTCTGAGTTGCACCTTTAATATCATCTATAGCTGCATAAATTTCTTCCAAAGAATTATAAGTATTTAATAATTGAACTGCTGTTTTTTCCCCAATTCCTTTAACTCCGGGAATATTATCTGATTTGTCACCACATAAGGCTTTAAAATCAACAACTTGTGTAGGTAATACTCCTAATTTCTCTTTTACTTCTTCGGCTCTAAATTCAGCAATACTATTTGTAGAACGTTTTAATGCTTCCGGAGAGAAGTTTAAAACAGTAATTTCTTTATCAGCATCAATTAGTTGAAATAAATCCCTATCCCCGGAAAGTATTTTAACTCGATATCCAGAGGTAGCGGCTTTTTGTGCCAATGTTCCTAGTACATCATCTGCTTCATAACCAGGTGCAGTGAGTATGGGTAAATTTAAGCTTTGTAATAACTCATAGAGGTTTTCTAAGTCGGGAATAAAGTCTTCTGGAGTTTCCGCACGTCCAGCCTTGTAAGTATCATCAGCTTCATGACGGAAAGTAGGTAAAGCCAAATCAAAAGCTACAGCTATAGCTTGCGGCTGTTGTGTGGCTATTACCTCTAGTAAACATTTAATAAAACCGAAACAAACACTGGTGGGGATACCAGCTTTTGTGCGAAGTCCTCCGTCTCTACCTTTAGCAAAAGCAAAGTAGGAACGAAAAGCTAGAGAATGTCCATCTACAAGGATGAATATGGGTTTGTTGATCACGGAAGAATTAAAAGTCAACTGCTTAACCAAATTAGAAACTTATTACATTCTAATTTTTTTTCTCCAGATTTAATATGCAACATAGTAGTCTATCAACCCGAAAATGACGGGTGAAGGCAAGCAGGGGGAGGAGGGAAGAACAGAAGTTTTTTGGCGTTGCTGAATCGAGGTATGAAATTTCCAAATTGAACCTTTAAAAATCAAACCTCAGTGCGTCTACTCTTCGAGATCACGAAGCGTGATTGCGCCTTTGCGTGAGACTAAAATTCATACCCTTAATCAGCAACGCCGTTTTTTCCGATCATTACCCATCAAAATAAATTTGACGAACTAATAAGAGACTTCCAAATAAAAAAATGTCCCAAAACTGATGCAGAAATTCTCTCTCTGTGTACTCTGTGCCTCTGTGGTTCGTTTCTTAGGATAATTTATTTCTTGGAAGTCTCTAAGTAATTGGACAAAAATATTTACAGTCATTGCGAGCGAAGGGAAGCAATCGCAAGGGTTGTGATTGCTTAATTTCACTTCGTTCCATATGGCTAACGCCACGCTGCGCTAACGCAATGACATTGTGTAATTAATTCTGTCTCATTACTTATACAACCGAAAATCATCCTTTAATCCATAAAACGTCCTATCTGTCAATAGTATATTTGTTCTACATAATTTCCGAGATAATTCCTGTCTAAAAATTCGTCTCAGAACTTGCTATTAATTAGTAAAGTTTTGTATTATTTTTCAGAATTTATTTCTCAAATAACCATAAATAAGGGCTTTTGAAGATAACCTTCTCAGACTTATAAAAAATTGACAATAAAAAACCAATTATGAAATTCTTGATAATCCTACCAAATTGCTGAAAGTATTGCAAGCTCGTTGCTAAATAAAAATTATTCTCAATTAATTCTTAAGAAAATCTAAAGGTGAATTATCATAAGTTATGAATATTAAAAGTATTACCATCCTTACATAATTTTTACTTATACTGTTAAATTTTGTGATAACTTCCTTACCATTAATCAGGTGTTGATAAAATACAGCAACGCTTGGGTTGCTTTTCTGTTTCCAGTTCTAGGAATAATTTTATTATGCTACAAAGACTATACGTAAATAACTTCAGATGTTTAGAAAACTTTGAACTGACCATGAAAGAGATGCCATCTGCTCTTTTGATTGGCAAAAATGGTGTAGGTAAATCAACTATTGCTAAGGCATTGGAGGTACTTCAATCTATTGCTAGAGGTACAAATAGATTGCGGGATCTTGAGAAAGAGCCTCGCCTTATTGGCCCCAAAGATTTCGCTCATGGCAAGTCTGACGTTCCTATTCGATTAGAAATAGAAGTATTACTTAAAAATAAATTATATAAATATGTCTTAGCATTGGAGTTGCCAGAAAAATTTAAAGAACTGCGAGTTTTTGAAGAACAACTTCTAGTTGCAGGAAATTTAATTTATTCTCGAAAAGCCGCCCAAGTAACTATTCATAATAACGATAACGCACAAAATAAGGAAGCTCAGTTTTTAGTAGATTGGCATTTAGTGGCAATGCCAATAATTGGTAATGATAGTCTTCATGTTTTCAAGAATTGGCTTTCTGAGATGATTATTTTAGCACCAATTCCCAGTTCAATGATAGGAAATTCCTCTGGTGAAACTTTAGAACCAAAGCGAGATGGTTCAAATATTGGAGAATGGCTTTCTGGGATACTTGGTCGTTATCCTGCTGCCTATAGAGAAATTGACAAATATCTCCGAAATATTATGCCAGATTTTCAAGATTTTGTCACTGAAATTATTGGTAAAGACTTGAAAACCCTAATTATTAGATTTGAAAAAAACAATGCGACTTTGAATGTTGATTTTCAAGATTTATCAGATGGTGAAAAATGCTTTTTTCTTTGTGCTGTGGTCTTAGCTGCCAATAAATTCTATGGACCAATTTTCTGTTTTTGGGATGAACCTGATAATTATCTTTCTCTATCAGAAGTAGGTCATTTTACCAAATCTCTACAACGTTCATTTAAAAATAGTGGACAAATTTTAGTAACTTCTCATAATCCTGAAGCAATTAGAGAATTCTCTGATGAAAATACCTTTTTCCTAGATCGAAAAAGTCACTTAGAACCAACTTTAATTAGATTGCTTAGTGAAATACCCAGTAGTGGTGATCTAATCAATGCTTTAATTTGTGGAGACATAGAATTATGAGTGTAGACAAGTATAATCCACACCTTATTATTTTACCGGAAGATGATCATAATCGTCAGATTGCTAATGGATTTAAAGAAGATTTAAGTGTAAATTTTGGTGTTATTCAAACTTTGAGAATAGCTGGTGGTTGGAAAAAAGTTCTAGAGGAATTTAAAAATAATCATATTAGTAGTATGCGACAATTTCCACAAAGAAATATGTTATTGCTGATTGATTTCGATGCTCAAGAAGATAGATTTAGTTATGCAAAAGATTATATTCCAGAGGATCTAAGAGATAGAGTATTTATTCTGGGAGTAAAAACTGAACCAAGAGATTTGAAAGAAGATGTGCTTAAAAATTTTAACCATATTAAAAGTCTTCAGAATATCGGAGAAGAACTTGCTAAAGAATGCGCTGAAAACAGAAATGGATTATGGGGACATGATCTTCTAATACACAATAAACCTGAGTTAGAACGGATGATTTTATCTGTTAAACCATTTCTGTTTCTAAAGTAAGTAGGTGGGCGTTAAAAATTGTCGTTGGGGCAAGGGAACAGGGAACAGGGAACAGGGAACAGGGAACAGGGAACAGGAAGAGAGTTTTGAGTGATTTTACTTTTCTTCACATACCTTTAAATTTTTCTGTTCACCTACTTAGAGTGAAAAATAAAATCCTAAAACAAATTAATCAGGTTGGTTTTGCTGTAATTCTTGTAATTATCATCATTTCCCTTATAATCAAGTTTACGCAACTAAGTAGGTGAACACAATAAAACCAAACTGTGTAAAGAAACGTAAAATCGCTGAAAACTTCTTTACTCTTGCCTCTTGCCTCTTGCCTTGCTATAACGATAATTTTCAACGCCAACCTACTTAAGTCTCTACTGTTAACTTTTTACTGGAACTTCAATTTTGGGGAATTTATGCACAAAGCGCCTGCTGAAGTGAGTGATATTAAACTGTTGGTTTTAGATATAGACGGGACAATTGCTGGACATTCCAATACTCTCAGTCATATTGTCAAGGAAGTGATTGCTGCTGTACAAACAAAGGGAATTAAAGTTGCTATAGCAACAGGAAGAATGTATTGCTCGGCTTTGCGGTTTCATCAGGAAATTGGATCTACACTGCCTTTAGTAGCTTATCAAGGCGCTTGGATTCAAGATCCAAATACTCAGGAAATTCACCGTCATTTATCTGTGTCTAGAGAAATTGCCTTACAACTACTAGAATACTTTGAACAGCCAGATTTGCGATCGCTCCTCTCCGTGCATTTTTACATCAACGACCAACTTTATGTCCGAGAAATTACCAAAGAAACGGAAAATTATCAACAACGCTGTGGTGTAAACGCCATTCCCGTCGGTGATTTACGTCAACTATTAGATCATGCACCCACTAAAATTTTAGCCTTATGTGATGACGCAAACTTAATTCAACAACTTTTGGCTAATTTACGCCGCAGATATCAACCCACAGAATTATATATAACAACATCTGTCGCTACTTTCTTGGAAGCAGCTAATACTCATGTTAATAAAGGCAATGCTGTCCGCTATCTAGCAGAAGAAATACTAGGTTTAGAAAGTCATCATGTCATGACTATTGGTGATAATTTCAATGATGTAGAAATGCTCAGTTATGCTGGCATTAGTGTCGCCATGGGTGACGCACCAGCCGAAGTGCAAGCGATCGCTCACTGGGTAGCACCTAGTGTAGAATTAGATGGTGCAGCCATAGCAATGGAAAAATTCTTACTTAATTAAAACTCTACACATAAGAAAAGACACCGACGACTGGCCGTGTTTCGTCTCGGTGTCCTTCCTAATTTCGCTCCTCACACACCTGCGATTTTATGCGGAGATATTTATTTTGTCAAGATAATTTCTCAAAGATTTTGTAAAGTTTGTGTGAATATCAATAAATCGCAAAACCTGTAGGGGCGCAGGGCCTGCGCCCTCGATTGCATTGCATCCTGGCGATAACCGCTTAAAGTTCCACAGGTGCAACAATTCCCAACTTGTCCTCTAACACACACCTTAAAACCAACTGAGTTGCTATCAGCAATCCCAAGCGAGCTTGAGCTAATTCTGGATCATGAATTTTCACTTCCCCCCAAATCCGACAATTACACCAAAACCGCTCAAAAGCTTGACTTAAATTCCCACCTGCCTTTTCCCAGTCAATAGAACTACTATCAGCACAAACCAAATCATCTACCACCTTAACTAATTGATAAATTAGAAAACTCTCATCAAAGTGATCAAGAAGAAGTTTCTGCTCACAATTTAGCAAAGGTATAGAGTTGACAGCCATAAAACCATTAAAATCTGTCCTATCAAGTTCAATCAATCCTTCATTTTGTCCTAAGCGCAGCAAAGAACAGCAGCGGGAATGAGCATATTGAATTGCAAAAACCTTTAATGAACTTAATGAAGTTGGTAATTGGTCATCTAAAAAATTATTCACCAAATCTCCAGTTTTTTTGGCAACTATTAAATTTTGTAACCAAGCAGCTAAAGTAGAGTCCATGAGTTCTATATGAATCTCACCGGGGGGAACTACTTTCACCCTAAATAAACTATCACTGTTTTGGGATAAATGTCCGGCAATGCTTTCGGCAAGCGTGGCCATAGCTCCAGCACCGTCCATAACTGGTAAATTCTGAGATTTTGATATTCTCATAGCCACGCCAGAGATATATAAAATTTTTTGATTATATCCTCCTTGGTAGAGAGGAACTTTTATCCCTTTTATGCTTGTAATTTCCTCCTTATTAGTAAAAATACTGAGAGAAGACATTAAATACCCATTTATTAACTGTTTAATTGCTTTATTTTGCCCAAAAAGTAGTCTATGCGACACGTATCCTTTTGTAAAAAAATTATGGTGTGCATCATTTTATCCTGTTCCATCTACCTTGAGATAGAAGTTTACTGATGTCGGGAAAAATGAGAGTAGGATGAAATTTGATAAATAATGTATAAAAAATGGGTAATCTTTACTACCCTTGTTGTACAGTAGGAAGTATAAGAAAAAATAGAGAGCAATTTAGCTTTCTATCCCATTGGAGGGCTGGCGCTGTTAGGCGTTATGCCTACCCCGTTAACACAAAGACACTCCTTGCACTTTTCTTATCAAGTCTTTGTTTTCAGCCAATAGCTCTTTGTTACCTATGCAATCTCCATCTTCCTTTTCCGAAGCTTCGCGTCCTTTCTTAACCTGGCAACGTATTCTTGACTGGGCCCAAGAACACTACCGCTGCCGCACCTTCAGTAAAGACGAGCGCATTCCAGCTAGACCTGGTTTGCTCTATTTAGTCCAAAGAGGTGCTATCCGCATGGTAGGAACTGCCCAAGTCAGTGCTACTGCTAGTCAGTTAACATCTAGACGCATTAACAGAACACCCGAAGAAGCCTTCTTGGGTTTTGTGGGAGCAGGACAACCTTTTGAAATTGTTGCTCAATCTCCATTCACCCTCCAGTCCTACGCCCACGTTGACCAAACAGCAGTGCTGTGGATGTACTGGCATGACCTAGACAACTGGCCTCACTTCCGCCGTGAAGTTATGGATGCTTTTAGATATCAGCACCAGCGCAAGTTGTTATGGTTGAGCGCTTTAGGACAACGTCGTACAATTGACCGACTCTTAGGATTCCTCACCCTACTGATTGAGGAATATGGAGAGCCTTCAATGAGCGAAACCGATCCTGATGTCATTCGTGGTTATTGCTTACCCTTCCCCCTTACCCATGCTCAAATTGGCAGCGCCATTGGTTCAACCCGTGTTACTGTCACTCGTTTAATGGGTAAATTACGTCAACGTGGCTTAATCCTTACCCAAGGAGATAATCTGATTTGCCTACCCGCTGAATCTATCAATAGAGCCAGCTAGAACGTAGTTCAAATCTCTAATGAGCAGTAGATTGATAGATGTTAACTGAGAGCTTGCCACTCTCGGACACACCAATGACAGGTATTAGCGGATTCTAACTAATCCAAGTTGGGTAATTAGTTCTGTCAGCCTGCTCCTCATCTTCACCAATCTGTTTGACCACCACAAGCAGATTTTGGGTAATCGGGTATGAAATGCAATACGTCTGGGACGAAAAGTTCTCTAGTGCCTTCATTATGAACGCGGCACTGATAACGCTAGATCGGCAAATTGGGGCCACCCACCTGGTTCCAATTATTGATCTTGGCTGTGTAATATGAATATTTATCTGGGAATATTTCAAACTTTTAAGATCAGTTTTCTCTTCGTCCTAAAAATGCTTAAGTAGGGTTTGCACCAAAAACTTGTCTGTGAGGGCTAGAAGTATGGCTAACGCCACCCTGCGCTATCAGGATGTAGGGGCGCAGGGCCTGCGCCCATTCAGGGTATGGCTAACGCCACCCTGCGCTATCAGGAGGATTTAGAAGAAGTTATAAGTAATATCAAGTCTGGAAAACCGTTCTATAAAACTTACCCAAAATTACCAAAGTCTAGACACATCTGGACAGCGATAATCTTAGTGTTTATTTCCTGCTTCATCGCGGTCTTAGAATGACTTCCAATCTTGTTTGCCCGCTCCACAGGCAATCTCGGTAGAACTTACCGTTTCTGACCGTAGTTCCTAAAAAGAACCGCTACGCTACAGGGATAAAAATATCCACAAACCATCGGTCAATATTCTTAGCTGCGTTGAGGTCACGATCCTCTGTATGTCCACAATCAGGACAAACATAAACGCGGCTTTTTAATGGCATTTTATGACGATGATCCAATTTCGGTGCAAGATTGTTAGTTATACATTATGTTTGAGGCATTATGAATGTTTAAATTACCAAATATACCTACATTACCCGAAATTATTGATGATCTGCCAAATATCTGCGGTTGGGAAAAGGAAGTGTTGACTGTAGTTAACCACAATGAACCTATTTTTTTACCGATTACTAATCTGAAATTAGCAGATATTAATGCAGTATTTGCGATCGCTCTACATATGCACCAACCCACTATCCCAGCCGGGAATAATGGTGCATTAATCAGCAATTTGCAATATATGTTTACACATCAGCAAGAGGGAGATAACCACAATGCTGCCCCTTTTGCTAGTTGTTATAGTCGCATGGGAGATTTCATTCCTGAATTAGTTGCACAAGGTTGTAATCCCCGTGTGATGTTGGATTATTCTGGTAATCTTTTATGGGGATTGGTACAAATGGGCAGAAGTGATATTCTAGATAATCTCAAACACATCACTTGCAATCCTACCTACCAACCCTATGTGGAATGGTTGGGGACTATGTGGAGTCATGCCGTCATCCCTTCCACACCTATAGCAGATATTAAACTACACATTATCACTTGGCAACATTATTTTGCGGCAATTTTCGGATGGGAAGCATTAGCAAGAGTCAAAGGATTTTCCCCTCCAGAAATGCACTTACCAAACCATCCAGATACCTTATTTGCATTTATTAAAGCATTGAAAGAATGTGGTTATCGTTGGTTATTAGTGCAAGAACATACTGTAGAAACAATTAATGGTCAGCCTTTAAATTCTAAACATTTACCCCATCGGTTAATAGCTCGCAATTCCTACGGAGAAGAAATTAGTATTACTGCATTGATTAAAACCCAAGGTTCAGATACTAAATTAGTTGCCCAAATGCAGCCATATTATGAAGCCAAAACTTTATCTAAACAAAAATTAGGTGATGTTGTTGTACCCCCCATAGTTAGTCAAATAGGTGATGGTGAAAATGGTGGTGTAATGATGAATGAATTTCCCGGCGGTTTTCAACGAGCTTGGGGGGATATGGTGCAAAATGGGGGAGGTAAAACTGGTGTTGTTGGTGTTTGCGGTACAGAATATTTAGAATTATTAGCAGCAGCAGGTTGTCAACCCGAAGACTTTCCTATTTGTCAAGCAAGTGGGCAACATCAAATCTGGGCGCAAATTGCCGAAGATAATTATCAACCAGATGTTGTAGAAAATGTGATTCAAGAACTGAAAAA
Organism: Aphanizomenon sp. UHCC 0183; assembly: GCF_009712065.1. NCBI lineage: Bacteria > Bacillati > Cyanobacteriota > Cyanophyceae > Nostocales > Aphanizomenonaceae > Aphanizomenon > Aphanizomenon sp. UHCC 0183. The sequence goes on from NZ_VILC01000007.1 coordinate 48,080, forward strand.
AAAACACCCCAATTTTCATATTGATGGGGCATCATGGACTAATCATATTAGTTGGGTGCAAGGATACGAAAATGTTTTATCTCCCATGTACAAATTGAGCAATTTATTTCATGAGAAATTCGACGATTTATTATCAGATCAATCCAGTGTAAATTTGACTCAAGACAGTCACTACCGCCAACTGCTATTGCATAATCTCTTATTACAAACTAGCTGTTTTCGTTATTGGGGGCAAGGTACTTGGACGGACTACGCCCAGGAAATTTACCGCCGGGGAGAGAAATTACTTTAAGAGGATATTCAGG
>NZ_VILC01000007.1:48709-94563 GCF_009712065.1 Aphanizomenon sp. UHCC 0183
TTTTTATTTGTCTGAATCAGGATTTCCAGGATATTCAGGTAATGATAATATCATAATCTTGTATATCCTTTAATCCTGTACTTCTACTTCGCTCAGTATATAACCAGATATCCTGATTCTGACAATCCAAAAATTTACTATAGTGACATACTCAACACACTTCCTTTCAGGTGAGTGTGGGCAACGAGCGCGACTCTTCTATGAAGACATTAACTGAGCTTTAAGACCGTGTGTCCCACGGTTCTTTGGTTAAGCCAAACAATTAGCTTTTATTTTGATAGGCTGCTTTTGGTGCATTTAATTGAGTTACACCTAGTGTTGGAAATTATATCAAATATTTGAAAAAAAATCAAGAAAGTGTTCATTCCGCACTTCGTGCCGCTTCGCTAACATCGCCCAACAACACTGATTAAGCGCAGCTTAATCAGTGTTGTTGGGCAATTCCTGACTCGCGCGTATTGTATTCATCTCATCACTTCCCTATCGGGTAGGTGAGAGGCTTCTACTGTTTAAGCTAAACACGGTTCAGACATGGACTTTTACAAAATTACGAAAAACCTCAAGTCGTCTCATTCCCAGTCTCTGACTGGGAATGAATTCTAGAAGGCTCTGCCTTCAATGATATTAGAGGCAGAGCCTCATCAACTGCATTCCTAGTCAGAGACTAGGAACGAGATGTGGTAGGGATTTGAGCTTAAGTTGACACATATCAGCTTTTGCTTTACCCCTACTACACATCTGGGTTCTTTGTCATTTGGCAAAAGTTTAAATCTCACCCGTGTTTAGTATATATATGCGCGGACAGATTTCTACTAATAACATAAGTGTAAACCAAAATTTTCGTCTTGTCAAGTCTTGAAGTAAATTAAATTGTCCCCATCTGGGAGAGAAAAGAATTTAGAAAGGGCAAATCTCGGATATGATTCTGGGATATCCTTAGATAGAAAGGATATTGGCGAAATTAAAGTAGAATGAAGCTGGCAGCAAGAGTAAGTCAGGTAACACCCTCCATCACTTTAGCCATCGCAGCTAAAGCTAAGGCTATGAAGGCCGAGGGGATAGATGTTTGTAGTTTTAGCGCTGGTGAACCGGATTTTGACACCCCGGCGCATATCAAAGCCGCAGCCGCAAAGGCTTTGGATGAAGGTAAAACCAAGTATGGTCCAGCCGCTGGTGAACCAAAATTACGGGAAGCGATCGCACACAAGCTGAAAAATGATAATGGTCTTAATTATAAGTCAGAGAATGTCCTTGTCACCAATGGCGGTAAGCATTCTCTGTATAATTTGATTGTGGCACTGATTGACCCAGGTGATGAGGTGATTATTCCTTCACCCTACTGGTTAAGTTATCCCGAAATGGTGACATTAGTTGGTGGTAAGTCGGTGATTGTGGAAACAGATGCTTCCACTGGCTACAAAATCACCCCAGAACAGCTAAAAAAAGCTATTACCCCAAAAACAAAGTTGTTTGTCCTTAACTCCCCTTCTAACCCTACGGGAATGGTCTACACGCCGGGGGAAATCAAAGCCTTGGCGCAGGTAATAGTTGATGCAGATATCTATGTTGTGTCTGACGAGATTTATGAAAAGATTCTCTATGATGGTGTAGAACATATCAGCATAGGTTCTTTAGGTGAGGAAATCTTTTCTCGCACCTTAATTAGTAACGGTTTTGCTAAAGGTTACTCCATGACCGGTTGGCGTTTGGGTTATTTAGCTGGACCTGTGGAAATTATCAAAGCCGCCAGCAATATCCAAGGACATAGTACATCAAATGTGTGTACTTTTGCTCAATATGGAGCGATCGCTGCTTTGGAAAATTCCCAAGACTGTGTAGAGGAAATGCGTCAAGCTTTTGCTAAACGTCGTCAGGTGATGTTTGAAAGACTCAACGCTATTCCGGGTTTGAGTACAGCTAAACCAGACGGTGCTTTTTACCTCTTCCCGGATATCAGTAAAACTGGTTTGAAATCTCTGGAATTTTGCAACGCTATCCTGGAATCTCATCAAGTTGCACTTATTCCCGGTGTTGCTTTCGGCGCTGATAAAAATGTTCGTCTTTCCTATGCTACGGATATGGCGACAATTGAAAAGGGAATGGATAGATTAGAGAAATTTGTCCGTTCTCGAATTTAGAAATTACAACAAACCCATTTCCTTTAAACCCTGATAAAGTCTTTGTGCTTCTTCAGGGTTGTTTAATTCATGGAGAGAAATGGCATATTCAAAAGCTTCTAAACTACCTTGAACATCGCCAATTTTCAAGAGTACAACCCCTAAATTTTGATAAGCTTCTGCATAATCAGGATTCAAATTAATGGCGTTATTATAGGCATCAATAGCTTCACGAAATAACCCCATTGCTTTGCATACCATGCCTAAATTATAATAACCCGTTACAAAATTAGGATCAATTTTTATGGCTGTTTCATAAGCAATTTTTGCTCCTGGTAAATCTCCTACATTTTTGAGTAAATTTCCTAAATTATTATATCCTCCTAATTTCAAAAGGGGATAGATAGGCAATTTCACCGCAGCTTGATAATGAGAAATAGCTGGGGATAAATTTTGTAAATTCGTGTAGGCAATTCCTAAATGGTAATGTAATTCATATAAAATATCGTAATTTATATCTTCATCAAAATCAACTGCAAATTTCTGTGACTGCGAATGTTTAAATTTACTTAACGTTTTTTTTTCTTCATTAACCTGATTACCAATTAATTGATTTAATCCTCGATTTAATAACTCCATACCCGCATCAATTTTCCCCATTTGCATATACAAAGCTCCTAATTTACTGCATACATAAGCATCATTGGGGTGACTGGCAAAAAACTCTTCCATTGCGGCTGCGGCTTTAGCATATTTATTCTGTTCATTAATTACAGCTTTTTGATAACCTGTATGGAGAATTGCTACTCCTGGTAAATAACCAATTTGCCAATGTGGTTCTTGAGTGAGAATTGCGGTGACACTATCATCAATTAAAGCATGATAAGGGCGATCAAAAGATATATTAGGATGATAACGAAATAGTCGAGAAACCAGAGAATAAGGTGATTGTGTTGAACCGACTTCTTGACGTACTAAATTAATTACCAAATATTCTTCTTTGCTAATAACTGTTTTAAGTAAGGGGATAATTTCATCTGTCAAAGTTTCATCAGCATCTAAAACTAAAATCCAATCACCTGTCACATATTTTAAAGCTTCATTTCGAGCCGAACTAAAGTTATTATTCCAGGGGAAATAATACACTTTAGCCCCAAATTGTTGGGCGATTTGTGGGGTTTTGTCAGTTGAACCCGTATCAAGAACTACAATTTCATCAACGAAATTATTAACACTTCCTAGACATTTTGGTAAGCTAGTTTCTTCATTTTTTACAATCATGCACAGACTAACTTTCATCTGGTAACACTATGGTATTTACAACTATGGTTAATAATACAGCAGAAGTCAAGAACCAATACAATTCAATTAACAATACCTCTAGGTTGAGGTACGTTCACGAAGTGTGGCGATAGCTTGCGTGGCGACGTAGAAGCCATAGCCATAACCCAACAAATGCGTCGGGTTGCGCTGTCGCTTAACCCGACCTACAAAAAATGGAGAAGGTATTGATTAAGAAATTGTTTTACCTCTGTGTCCTCTGTGTCCTCTGTGGTTCGTATCTCTGAAAAAATATATTTAAACAGGATGGAAATAATCATAAATATCTTGCGCTAACCGTGAACCAATTCCGGGAACTTCAGTTAATTGTGTAGTTGTAGCTTGACGAATATAATCAAGAGAGCGAAAATGCGCTAATAACAACTTTTGCCGATTTTGTCCTAAACCGGGAATTTCATCTAAATGCGATCGCTTTAGTTTATCACTTCTTTGTTGACGATGAAAACTGACAGCAAATCTATGAGCTTCATCTCGCAATCTTCGTAATAACTGGACTCCTGGTTGTTCTGAGTCTGTTTCTAAAGGTTTTGATGAGTGGGGTAAAAAGATTTCTTCTCGTTTTTTGGCTAAACTGAGAACCCGCAAATCTGCGAATAGATTCATTTCCGTTAAAATCCCCACAACGGCAGATAGTTGACCTTTACCACCATCAATCATAATTAAATCAGGCCAGTCAGTATTACCTAATCTTGCTAATTTCGGATCTTCAATATATTTACGAAATCTTCTCTTAATAACTTCTGCTAAACTGGCAAAATCATCGGAATGACCAATTGTGATATCAGGATTTTTAATTTTATAATGTCGGTAATATTGTTTGGCTGGTAAACCATCAATAAATACGACTTGAGAACCTACTGCATTAGTTCCTTGAATATGAGAAATATCATATCCTTCAATGCGTTTGGGTAAATCTGGTAAGTCGAGAATAGCGGCTAAATCTTGGGTTGCTTGCAAATTACTATCACCCAATTTTTGCATTCTTTGTAATTCATATTGGGCATTTTTTTCGACCATTTCTATTAATTCTGCCTTACTTTGTCGCAAAGGATTGAAAATTGTCACTTTTCTACCTTTGCGTTCTGTTAGAATAGCGGACAAAATTTCACTATCTGGTAAATCATGCTGTACTAAGACTTCGCTGGGAATTTCTACACTTTCTGCTGTTTGATAATGTTCCTCTAAAACTCGTTGTAAAATTGCTCCCGGTTCAGGGTGGGAGTCAGCAACAAAAGCCAAGCGTCCCACTAATTGACCGGCGCGAATTTGGAATAATTGAATGTAGGCGTGTTGATCATCGGCGGCTAAAGCGATCGCATCTCGTGATACTGTATCATCAGGTAAGGATACTTTTTGAGCAGCATGGAGGGATTTTAATGCTCCAATTTGATCACGAATTTTTGCCGCAGTTTCAAAATTCAATTCTGCTGCTGCTGTTTCCATTTGTGCTGTTAAAATATCAATTAGTTCCTGAGTTCTGCCTTGAAAAACCATCGCTACTTTTTGGACAATTTTTGCATATTCAACCGGGGAAACTAATTTTTGACAAACACCAGGACAACGACCAATATCATAATTCAAACAGGGACGATCTTTAAATAAAGGTTGTGGTCTTTGTCGTAAAGGGAAAATCTTTTTACACAAATGGACAATTTCTCGTAATAAGCCGGAATCTGTATAGGGACCGTAATATTTATCTTTTGCTTTTCCTAATTGACGTTTGCGGGTAATGAAAATGCGCGGATATTCATCTGACCAAGTAATGCACAGATAGGGATATTTTTTATCGTCTTTGAGTAAGACGTTAAAATATGGCTGATGCTGTTTAATTAAATTGGCTTCTAGGGCTAATGCTTCGGCTTCGGTATCAGTGACAATGAATTCAATTTCTGTCACTAATTTAACCATTGTGTTAATCCGTTCCGTCTTGTTAGTGGAGTCCCGGAAATAAGAACGGACACGAGAACGCAATTTACGAGATTTACCTATATATATTAGGCGATCGCTGCCATCCCGCAACAAATAAACCCCCGGTTCTGGGGGAATTTCTCCCAGCCGATTTTCTAACCGTTCTGGGTTTTTATACAGTGGTAAGATTTGCTCAGATATAGTCACAAATGTATTTTACAGGAATATCCGGTAAGGGTAAAGCTCAGTGGCTAAAGCCGCTGAGAGTGTCAACTTGAGTTTAGATTTAATGTAGGGGTAGGCCCTGTGCCTACCCCGGTATTTAGGGCAACCACAGGGGGTTATTGATACACTACCATAGATAGATGAATTTCAGCATTAATTCAGGTACATTAAGCGACTATAGTAAACACTTGGTATATATGGGCTTGGCGATTTACCAAGCCTTTTTATTGATTTAGTGCTAGATTATACTAAGTTCCATTAAACCATCTGCCATTTCAAAATTAGCTGTCACACTTTGGACATCATCTAACCCTTCTAGAGTATCAATTAATTTGAGGAGAGATTTAGCTTGATCTGCATCTGTAACTTCTACTTGATTACCAGGAAGCCAACGCAATTCTATATCTGTGACTTTAAAACCTTTTGCTTTTAAGGTTTGGCTGAGTTTCTCCAAATTTGCTATTTCTGTAAATACCTCAACTGTTTCCTCTGCCATGATTTCATAAGATTCGGCATTTCCTTCTAAGGAAGCTTCTAAAAGCTTGTCTTCATCAATTACACCTTCGACGACACAAACTCCTTTTTGGGAAAACATCCAACTTACACAACCTGTTTCTCCCAAGTTTCCGCCATTTTTGCTAAAAGAGACGCGCAAATCTGCCGCAGTTCGATTCCGGTTATCTGTGAGGGCTTCAATTAAAATAGCGACACCACCGGGACCGTAACCTTCGTAGCGAATTTCTTCAAGGATGCTGTGATCACTGAAAGTACCTGCACCTTTAGCAACGGCTCTATCAATATTATCATTGGGAATCCCCGCTGCTTTGGCTTTATCAATGGCTGTCCGTAGTTGAAAATTACCTGCTGGATCTGGTACACCGTTTCTCGCAGCCACAATTATTGCCCGTGATAGTTGGGTAAATATACTTCCCCTTTTTGCATCTACTACGGCTTTTTGACGTTTAATATTTGCCCATTTACTATGTCCTGCCATAATCACCAAAATTATTAATACTCTGCTCACAAATAGGAAACCCCTCTGGTAAACCTCTCCCCGCACCCCTCCCTGACCCTCCCCTACAAGGGAGGGAAAAGGAGCAGCTTTTATAATTGGAGAGGCTTTGAACCTTGTTCTTTGTATGATAAAAAAGCCCAGCTTCTACCCGTTTTGAGTATATATAATAATCCAGCCGATTAACAACAAAAATACATAAAAAGCAAACCTGCTTATCACACCACAGAAACAATTATGGGAGAGGTTGAATATAGATAATCTATTTTGCACAACTAATTTATGATTCAGTTATTAACAACGGGACATCATAAAATTTAAACTTTTGATCTACCGTAATTATGGTTAGCCCTTCTACCAAAGCCTGAGCTATTAACTTTCCTAAAGACTGTTTAATAGAAATTTCCCAAGCACTAATAGCACTAACAACAATTAAATTCTCACGATTAATAATTACTTCTCGTACCTGATTTGACAACTTAGAATCATTTTCTAAAAACCATAACAGAATATGAGTATCTAGCAGAAAACTCATTGTTCTTCTCCATAAAAAGCAGCAATCACTTCTTCTGAAGTGTCATCAAAATTATCAGAAATCTTAACCTGTCCTTGCCAAAAACCTGCAACCCTTGGTTCTAAAGTACCTTCATTACTCATCACTATCGAACTATGATTTAAACCCGCTTTTTCAATTGTAGGTTCTGCTTGAGACAGAGGCAAAACTTTTGCCCAGGGAACTCCCTGACGAGTTAGCGTAATTTCCACATGATTTTGGATATCTGATAATAAATCAAGTAAATTATCTGATAAGTAAGCAATATCGAAAGTTTTTTCTGACATTGTTATTTCTGTCCGTCCTACTGACTATAAATATTATATATACTCAAAACGGCTTGATTGTTTGATTCTAAACGTAGGGGTAAAGCAAAAGCTCATTGGTGTCAACTTAGGTTACAGATGGCTTATTTGTTTGGCTTCCACACCCGCCAGGGAATAAATTCCCTGTCTCATAGCTCAAGTCCGTTAAAACGGACTAATGAATTTTCCTAGTATTTAGTCATCTTTTAGATGACTTTCGCTATTAGCAAGGAACTTGAGTTCCTTGCGGGATGAAGATTTTGCGTTAAGTTGACACCATTAAGCTTTTGCTTTACCCCTACACATCTGGGTTCTTTGTCACTTGGCAAAAGTTTAAATCTCACCCGTGTTTAGTATAGCAATCTGGTTTTCTTACTCACAATCTCATTTTAGCATAAAATACCACTGCGGTTAAAACCGTGGTCAGTGAGCTTGTCGAACTGCTCGTGTCGCTTATATCTCAGGTGGCGTTAGCCATATGGAACGAAGTGAAATGAAGCAATCGCCAGGGTTGTGATTGCTTCCCTTCGCTCGCAATGACTGTAAATATTTTTGTCCAATTAAGTGGGTTGGCGTTGAAAATTGTCGTTATGGCAAGGCAAGAGGCAAGAGTGAAGAGGGTTTGGGCGATTTTACGTTTCTTTACACAGTTTGGTTTTATTGTGTTAACTTACTTACCAAAATTATTGGTGAAATTGGCTTAACAACCAAGCACAAACTTGACTATGATCCATTTGTCGAGTTTTTCTTAATGCTTCATTTAGTAGAGAAATTTGTAACCCTGGTAAGACTTGAGATTCACTAATTCTTTTACTGCCACCATTTTCAATCATAAAAGGGATAACTTGGACATTCTGCACATCAAGTACCCAGTATTCGGCTACACCTAAATCTTCATACATCAGGCGTTTTTCCCCTTTATCATCAGCTAGGGAACTACTCGCAACTTCAATTACTAAATCTGGTATGGGATAAATATCTAAATTAACAATGGAAGTTCCATAGGGAATAGCATTTGCTTTTTCAGCAATGTAATAAGAAACATCGGGTTGGACTTCTTGAAATCCTATTTTTCTGTATGTACAATTATCTTTGCTATTAAATTTAATTCCTTTAATAGTCGCAAATAGGTTAACAGCAAAAATAATAATACTATGGTCACTGGCATGATCATTTCCGATTGGTGGCATTTCTATCCTCATTTTTCCATTGTGATAATAGCCTTTGGCTTTTTGATCAGGATAATTTTCAATAACCTGAATATATTCATCCCAAGTTGCTGTTATCCAAGTGTTAGTTAGTAATTGCGTTGGCATTTCAGTGATGATCATTTTTTCGGACTCCTGAATATTTCACCGATATTACTCATTCTCAATTAAGGTTTAACAACTAAGCTGAAGGAATTTAAATAGCCTGTAATAGTTTTATTTAAAGTTTCATGCTGTTTTTTGGAGACGATAGCCATAACTTTATATAATCTACCATGAGCAACAAACATTCTGGTTTTAGTAATTTTACCGATAGCATTAACATATTCAATTTCTTTGCCGGGATGAAAGTTAGAACTGCGAATATTGCGCTGATTTAGTAATCTACTTTTGGTGGTTGTTAGTTCTACATATTGGGCTTGATCCATGATTGTTTGGGGGTTAGTCATCTGGACATAGCTATCAGGAAATTCATTGTATGTGACTATATATGCAGCTTCTTGTTGCGGTGGTTGGATTAAAAATATTTCTAATTTTATTTTTCCCATGTAGGTTTTTTGGATTTGGGTTTTTCGCTTGGGCATTCCTGGCATTAATACGGTGAAATATCCATCAGGGGATGTAAATGTTCGCCATTTGGGCTGTATTACTGCGGGAACAATAGGTTTTTTTTCGGCAACTTTGGGTTTGGATAAATGGACTTCGGCGACGGCGTAATTGCTAGATAAAAAGGTGGCAGCAATCAAAGATAGTAAAATTTTGCTATTCATAATTTATAAAATTTGTAGATGCAGATTTCACTGTTATTAAGAAATAAGGGCGTTGCTGATTAAGGGTATGAATTTTAGTCTCACGCAAAGGCGCAATCACGCTTCGTGATCTCGAAGAGTAGACGCACTGAGGTTTGAGTTTTAAAGGTTCAATTTGGGAATTTCATACCTCAATTCAGCAACGCCGAAATAAGCATTCAGCCATCACTGTTCAGCAATTACTATTTAATTAATAATTTACCGATTTATCAAACTTTCTGACTCCTGACGTTGCTAGTAGTTCGTCAAATTTATTTTGACGGGTAATAATCGGAAAAAACTTCTGTTCTTCTCTCCCCTACCCCTGGTGCCTCTCTTCTCCCCCTGCTTGCCTTCACCCGTCATTTTCGGGTTGACAGACTACTAGTTATAACCTAGAGGCAGACAAAGCTGCACCAATTAATCCCACTTGTTGATTAAGAATTATATGCACGGGGATTTCTTCGAGAAGAGAACGCATTCTGCCTTTTTGGATAAAATTCAAGAGGAAACTACCATTTTCCATTAAGGGGAGGATTTTGGGGGCGATACCACCGGCAATGTATAGTCCGCCATAGGGGAGGAGTTTTAAGGCTAGATTGCCGGCTTCTGCACCGTAGGCTTTTATAAATAATTGCATGGTTTGTTCGGAAAGGCGATCGCTTTTTTGCAGTGCAGCAGCGCCAATAAGGGCCCCTGGATCAACGGTTTTTTCGGTTGTCTGTGCTTCTTGTTCCCATGTTCTGACTGCTTGGGCAATTTCTGGTGATTCGGTGGCTATTTTTCTATCTCGTAAAAATTGGTAAATGGAGGTAATTCCTAACCCGGAAACTACTCTTTCTACGGAGACTCGTGGAATATCATGTTTATCTACTAGATATTTCAACAGTTGAAATTCTAATTCATTGCGTGGTGCAAAATCTGCGTGTCCACCCTCGGAAGGAAAGACTTGATATTGATGGTCTTGTTTAATCAAAAATCCTTGTCCTAACCCAGTTCCTGCACCGATTACAGCCATTGGTGCTGCTGGTTGGTATTTACCAACTTGTAAAGTTAGTAAATCCTGTTTTGTTAATCCAAAAATGCCGTAACCAACAGCCGCAAAGTCATTAATCAGGGAAATTGATAGAATACCCAATTCTTGAGTTAAACGATTTGTATCGAGAAACCAGGCTAAATTGGTCAACTTGGCGGTGTTTTCCACTACTGGTCCTGCGATCGCAAAACAAGCCTTTTCTGGTGTGCTAGAGTTAGCTGTAGTCAAAAACCTTTGGACGATGGGGACTAAATCAGGAAAATCCCCACTGCGAAAACTCTCTTCGTGCAGAGTTTTTAATCCCAGTGTTTCTGAAAATTCCACTAAACGCAAAATAGTTTTTGTTCCGCCTATGTCTCCGGCCAGTAGCAATGTCATAAAATTTATCAGTTAGTAAGTTACTTTTGCTGAGTCAGCGTTAGTTGTGATTTAGAGAAAATCCTCATTAAATATTTACACAAATCTCACCAATTCTTCAACTTTCGTCAAATGGGACGTATCACCCTTTAGTGCTAACAACCATTCTGAATCTTGGCGGACAACTTTTACTAAAGAACATAGAGAAGCTTTGACTTCATTTTTGGCTATGTCCCCTACAAATCCCATTGCTGCACCCAAGACAGACGCGCCATGTGCCACCAATAGGATATCATGGGGGGAAAATTCAGTAGATAAACACCTGGCAGTTTGCGCCGAACGTTCCCGCACCTGTTGATGAGTTTCCGGGTATTTTGCGGCTATGCGTGATGTGTAACTGGTATCAATTCTGGGAAATAATTTGACTAAAGTTGAAGTTGGGAGTTTTTCCGGTTCTTCAGTCATCCATTCGGGATTAAGCCATTCACTCAAACCTACTTCCAGTTTAATAGATAAATCCAAAACTTCAGCGATCGCATTTGCCGTTTGGATAGTTCGCAAAAATGGAGAAGCAAAAATATGGGCGATTTTTTCCCCTTTAAGTCGCTTTGCTAACTGCTGCGCCTGAATCATACCATCATCTGATAAAGGTGGATCATACCGTCTTTCGGCGGTTAGAAACCAATCGGGATATACGAAATCAAGGCGGTTAGCGTGTCTTGCTATCCAAACTATTTGACTCATGGGAAAATCCGAATATTAATTTTTGTTATGTGGCTATAATACGATACTTTGCAAACCTTTGACTAATCTTTCTATACCTGCTTTAGCTGTATCTGCTGGTAACGCACCATAAGCAACCCGCAAATAACAACCATCTTCCATCCCAAAGGTTGTTCCCGGAATCACTGCTATTTTGTGTTCTTGAATCAGTTTTTTCACTAATTCCAAATCATTCATTTTTGTCTGCACTTTCAAGAAAAAGTAAAATGCACCATTAGCTGGTGTAATTGTACATAAATCCTGAAGCGATCGCAATGAATTAATTACTATTTCTCGAACTTTAGCAATAGTCCCAATATTATCTTTTAAATAATCATCTTTTACTTGTAAAGCCCCCAAAGCTGCATATTGAGAAACCACAGGTGGACAAATTAAAATGGTATCCTGGACTTTTTTCACAGCAATTAATAGATGTTGAGGAATTACCATATAACCAATTCGCCAACTAGCAAAACCATAAGCTTTCGACAAACTAAACAGAGAAATTGTATATTGATGACTGCCCGCAAATGCCCCCGGAGAAATATGTTTTACACCGTCATAAGTAAAATATTCATAAGCCTCATCACTAATATGATAAATTCCCCTTTCTCGACAAATTTCATTAACTTGTTTTAATGCTGTTTCTGAATAAACAACACCTGTAGGATTATTCGGAGAAATCGTCACTACCGCACGGGTTTTATCTGTAATTGCGGCGGCTATGGCTTCAGGAATTAATTGATAATTTGTATCTGTGGCAACTAATACCGGATGACAACCTGCCATTTTAATCGCCATTTCATGATTAAAATAGTAAGGAGTATTCAAAATAATCTCATCACCAGGAGAAGTAATTGCTAAAATAGCATTTACAAACCCCATATTACTACCTGCTGTCACCACAATAGCATTTTCTTCATTGATATCAAGACCATTAAATATTGATAACTTTGCTACTAATACTGTTAATAATTCAGGAATCCCGATAACGGGTTGATAAAGATGATTTTTAGGTTCAGCCAGGAACTTTGGTAATAATTCCATTGCGGTATCTGGTGGTTGATAGTGAACCACACCTTGTCCTAAAGAAATTGTCCCAGGAGAGTTTTTTATTAATTCTCCCACCACCGGAATAATGGGCGATTGAATCGCTGCCATTCGTGATAATTTATAATTCATAACTCTTAAAAATGTATATGTAGGATTCTATTCCAGAGTATCACCATTTATCTAATTTTTTAAAGTAAGTAGGTGAACACAATAAAACCAAACTGTGTAAGAGGATGTTTGAAAAGTATCAGAATTAATCGAGATCCCCCCAACCCCCCTTACAAAGGGGGGGCTAAATTCCTCAAAGTCCCCCTTTTTAAGGGGGATTTAGGGGGATCTGCGGGTGTCAGATCCCACACGAAAAAGTTTTCAAACAACCTCTAAAGAAACGTAAAATCGCCCAAACCCTCTTCACTCTTGCCTATTGCCTATTGCCTTTTGCCTTGCCATAACGACAATTTTCAACACCAACTTACTTAGTATGGATTAAGACTTTTTAAACACCCTCTTAGAGGATGTTTGAAAAGTGGTATTCCGTAATTTTCATCACATTGCTACCCCCCTTTCCCCTTGTAAAAGGGGAAACAATAAAAATCCAGTTCCCTCCCCTTTACAAGGGGAGGGTTAGGGTGGGGTAAAAAATATTTGATACATTGACCATAACTTTTCAAACATCCTCTAAGGGGAGATATACTGAAAACGGTTCATAGTTTAACCAAATATGAAACCCCTCCCCGCACCTCTCCCTAACCCTCTCCTAAGAGGAGAGGGAAAAGGAACAATATTTAATACTGGAGAGGCTTTGAACTTGTTCTTTGTATGATAAAAAAGTCCAGCTTCCAGCCGTTTTGAGTATAGAGGATGAAGACAAGTAGAGGGAGCAGAGGAGGAATAGAACCATTACCCGTTAAAATATCTTTGACAGACTACTACTTACTTAAAAAATGAACCCGACACTCAAAAAAAAGTATGATTTCATACCTCGCTATTTCCAATTAGCTCTAGCCAACGTCCTATCGAATATTATGATCCCGGTAGCTAATTTAGTCAGTGTCATATTTTTGGGTCATCTTGAAGAAATCAACAACTTCGCCGGAGTCATCCTTGCTGGCAACTTGCTCAACTTTCTCTACTTCGTTTTACTCTTTTTACGAATGGGGACTACTGGAGTCACAGCGCAAGCGGTTGGACGAGATGACAGGGAAGAAATGTTATTGATAGGATTGCGTAATGGTTTAATAGCTTTGGTGCTGGGTATTGCCCTCATACTTTTACAATACCCTTTGGGAGAGCTTGGGTTTACCATCCTCAATGTCCCCCTAGAAATCAAATCTTCAGGTCTTGCCTATTTCAACACCCAAATTTGGGGAGCGCCTGCGGTTTTGCTCAATTTTGTTCTGATAGGTTGGTTTCTAGGGCGAGAAAAAAATGGCTTAGTTGTGCTGTTATCAGTAGTTGGTAATGGTGTGAAAATTGGACTTGACTATCTGTTTATTATCAACTTAGGGTGGGAAAGTATGGGAGCAGGAGTTTCTTCTGCTGCCAGCCAATATATATTGTTGTTGGTAGGATTGATATTTTTTTGTAGAGAATTCCAGTGGTTGGAAGTGATATCTGTAGCGTTTAAAATATGGGACATCTCAGCTATAAAATCTAACTTAACTCTCAATGGCAACATCTTTATTAGCAATTTAGTTCTTCTGTTTATCTCCTTAACATTTAGTTATCAAGGAGTACAGATGGGAATGCTAGTTTACGCACAGAATTCTTTGTTGTGGCAGATAATCAGCTTTAATACATATTTTATTGAAGGAATCGGATTCGGTACAGAAAGTTTGGTCGGAAACTTTAAAGGAAAAGGAGATTCACACCAGTTAGCACCTCTAGTTAGTTTTTCTGTCTTAACTGCTCTGACTGTAGGAATATTTTTCGGTGGAATATGTATATTATTTCCCGATAGTGTTTTTAGATTATTCACTAACCACACCGAAATCATCTCTAAGATAGATACTTTTGTTCCCTGGTTGGTACTGGCCTTGGTACTTAGTTCTATAGATTTTACACTGGAAGGATACTTCTTAGGTTTAGCACAAGGACATACCCTCCGTAATGTTAGCTTAGTCGCTCTTTTTATCGGATTTGCACCTGTGAATTTTGCTGCCGTTAAGTTTTCCAGTAACCATATCTTGTGGTTGAGTCTATCTTTGTTCTATGCAATAAGAACGATGATGTTTATGGTAAAGTTGCCCAGTACATTTAGAAATGATCTTGATAATATTAGTGCTACTCTCCCGGCTTTAGAAGCAAATCCCCTGTTGACTTTAGCTTTTGGAGAAACTCGTGAACAAATAATGGTGGAAAAGTTGGGAGTAGGGGAAGATGTTGAAAACGGGCGCATATAGCAACTATTATTCTTGAACAATCTGCTCTTCATAGTCCCCCCAATTATTGAGGGGAATACAAATCGCACTTGTTTATTACCTGCCCAATAATCCTAATCCAAATTTATAGGCACATTCGTCTAAGGCATTTAACAGATAGCCGCCCTCTTGGACTAAACAAAGTGGTATAGATGCTTGGGTGAGAATCTGACCAATTTCCTCGAAAATAGCAGGTGGTAGATGCCAACCGCCATGAGGATCATTGATAATAATGTCATAGCCAACAGAAACAACCATAGCTGCACAACCAAATTCAATTTTGGACTTTTTAACTAGCTGCTTAACTTCAGCTAAAAATTCCTCTGAACTAGGTGAATGGGAAAAAGGAATGAAAGTTTGACTATCATTAGCTGGTTGAACTTCTTTGTAAGGATAACTAAGGATTGTAGAACTGTGAATAGAACCGAACCAAACATCTGGTCGTGATGCTAATAAAGCAGCAGAACCATTGCCAAAATGAAAGTCAATATCAATCAATCCTACTGGACCTATTCCCGATTCCAGAAGTGTAACTACAGCCGCAACTGCATTATTTAAAAAGCAATATCCTCCTAACCAACCAGGCCCAGCATGGTGTCCGGGAGGTCTACACAAAGCATAGGACAAAGAAGCACCATTGACAATTTTCTGTGCGGCGGCGATCGCAGTTCTAGCCCCTTCACGAGACAAGTCGTAGACTCCCGCAAATAGAGGAGTATCTGCGGCAATTCCCTGGTCAACAAACGGATAATCAAACAGTAAGTCTTCTCCTAGCAATGTTCCATTCCAATGAGCTAAAAAGTCAAGATAGGACTGTTCATGAATTTGTTGGAGAATGTTATCAAGATAGCGATCGCTAACCTCAGCCGTGGAAAAATTGCATTCAGGAAGACGCTGTAGACCTTGAATAATCCTCTGGCTACGTTCTTCAACTTCTTGTCCAGCCTTGTTTCCCTCAGAAGTCACAATGATAGGAGATGCTCCTTGCATTTCTGTTTGTAAGACCACCTCAAGGGACAAATTACTCATACAATCACCTCCCGCATTTCAAAAGTTATCAAACACGTACCAGTTCCATCAGGCTCAGGGGCTTTTCTGGAGAGAAAATATTCACTAATTCAAAACCTGATTTTCGGAAAATAGCCTTAAATTCTGCCTGGGTACGCACTAGTCCATGTCCCATACACATCGGATATAAATCTTCCCATTTACTCCAATGGTACTGATTGTCAACGGGAATTACTGGATCGATAACAAGCAGTTTGCCATTTTTAGGCATAGCATAGTTAATGTTTTCCAAAAATTTGACTATACTATCATCATCCCAATCAATCATGATATATGACATAAGATAAATATCACCCCCACTAGGAATGGACTTAAACATATCTCCACCGACTACTTCACATCGTTCATCTACTCCCTCCGCTTTCAGAAACTTAACGGCATCAAAAACTGTCTCAGGCATATCAAAAAGGAGTCCTTGTAAGTGGGGATTATGCTTGAGAATGGCAGAAATAATTAGACCTTGACCGCCTGCTATATCTACGACTTTGCCAACTTTAGAAAAATCATAAGATTTAAGAAGTTGGATTTGACAGTTTTGAGCAATACCAAACATTGATTGACTAAAAATCAAATTAGGTTCAGTATTTTTTTCTAAATACTGCCAGTAATTGTTAACCGAATAAACTGATTTGATAGCTGGCTCACCTGTTTTGACAGTATGGTACATATCTCCAAAAACACGCCAACGCCACTCGTCAATATTAGTTATAGCCAAATATTTTAAAGAGTAAGGATTATCACTTTGAAGATATTCAGCTAGCGGAGTAAGAGCAAAATGACGTGGTTCAACCTCATGGAAAACCCCTACGGTACTAAGACATCGAAGGATGCGATAGAGGGAGGGAGCATGACTTTCAGTAGCTTGTGCCAACTCTTCAACACTTTTTGCTCCTTCTGCCAACAAGTCAGCAATGCTCAACTTCGCAGCAATCCCCAAAGCCTGACTAATCCAAGATGCACAAGTTAACTTGAAAAAATCATCAGGACGTATATCTGTAGTCATCATGTCGCTCCTTATTACTTTAATTGACTTTCACGGGTTATATTGTTATGCTAGATCCGAGGAGTTTCCGCATTCTAGGACCGAAATCTTCAAAGCCACTCTTTTGATAAAAATGGTGGGTATTAGAAAATCTGGGGAATTCATGGGTTGGCAAACATACTTCTAAACGAGAAATTCCCTGTTCATGAGCATAGGTTTCCACAGCTTGAATGAGATTTTCACCGATATTTTGACTGCGATGATCTGGATGAACCCATAGTTCCTGAATCAGTACAAATTGACCTGCCACATGAATCGCTTCTTGCACAGTTAAAGTAATTAAACCAAGGATAGAATCATTGTCTCCTTCTGGATTAGCAATGAAAATAGCACCAGGATATTTCCCTTCAATTACACGCTGACAAATTGCTGTGGCTTCAGCAGGAAGTTGAAATTCTGGAATACCTTTTAATTCTGCTAACAGAGAACCAATACCTGCAAGGACAGCAGGAACGTCAGCCAATTCAGCAGAACGAATCTGGTATGCTTGTTGAGAAATAGCCTTGGGTGTGGACTTTTGTAAAACCGTTCCTGATAGCCAACGAGATGCCATTTCATCTTCTGGGTTATTCAGCATTTCCTGGAAACGCTCTTGCAGCAGTTGGGTAACAGGTCCAGGAAATTGGCTACCGAGAATCTGTCTATCTACCGCAGAAACAGGACGGATCTCATGATAAGTTCCGCTCACAAATACTTCATCTGCCACCATTAAATCGCCCAAAGGCAGAGGTACTTCTCTGACAGGGATATTCAATCTATTTGCAAACTCAATCACTAAACGCCTTGTGACTCCATCAATACTTTGAGGAAGAATAGGAGTATATAAAACAGAGTTTTTGACGATGAAAATATTTGCTCCTGTCATTTCGCAGATAGTTCCATCTGGATTTAACATCAGATTACCGTCAAATCCCATTTTTTTAGCATTGCGATCAGCCGCAGCTTCCACAGCATAGAAGCCACTAATTTTACCTCTAGCGAGGGTAGAACCGGCTTCGGGACGACGGATATGACTAATGCCTAAAGTCAATGGTGGTAAAAATCCTGAACTGTCAGAACGCCAAGCCATAACCAATGCAGCCGAAGGGAATGGGGAAGGATCTAACCCCAAACAATTGCCGTTTGGATATACTAGCAAACGCACATATCCCTGTTGTAAATTGTTCGCACTTACGGCTTGCCACAATGCTTTGATAATTGCTTCGGGTTCCACAGGGGACAATCCCAAAGATAACATTGACAATCGTAATCGGTTGAGATGTAAATCTAATCCTAATATCTTTGAGCCATTGACAGTGGGATAAAGTCGAAATGCTTCAAAGGCAGCAGTTCCAAAATTGAGGGCATGATTATCTACTGGCAAACGTGCTAATTCAGTAGGTACGATGCGTCCATCAAGGTAAGTCCAAGAGCAAAATTCTAAGGCCATATAACAATCCTAAATTTGTTGCAAAAAAATTGTACTCTTTAGAGGGAACAGAAAAAACTCATCTTTAAAAACATGAGATTGGAATAATGAAACTGCTTTTTTGACTGAAGCTCTAAACTCAGAACTAAAGTTTCTTATCTGTTCCCTGTTCCCTTTTTTAGTAATTAACCTTGCGCTTCTATAATCTCATCTTCCATCCGGCAAGTTTCTTGAATGATGAGGCTGTATAATGCGACCATAAAATCTCCATCTAACCCATACTGCATACCCAATTCTCGACGACGCTGTTTCACTGCTTCCACTCGTTCGGGTTGCATCATCGCAATTCCGTGTTGCTTTTTAAAGTTAGCCACCCGCTGACAAATTTCAAATCGCTTGGCTAATGCCTCAACAATCTGAGAATCTACAGCATCAATTTCTGCTCTAAAACCTTCCAATCCACTCATTTTCAGATTCCCAAATTTTCTTACCAATCTTCTCATTTATTCAATACCTTTGCCATTTTTTGTAGGTTGGGTCAAGCGACAGCGCAACCCAACGCTCATGTTGGGTTTCATGCTAATTGCTCCGCGTTCACGCAGTGTCCCGCAGGGATACGTTCACGTTCCACAACCCAACCTACCAATCAAGGCTTTTTTTACAGCAGTTTTCATGTATTTGTACCACACGCTAATTTTTCTATTCCTTTCTTCCTTTGCGTCTTTGCGCCTTTGCGTGAGATATAAAATGTGGTTCATTTACCCGAAAATCGCTGTAATTTGGCTAAGGTATTATTAGCATCAATTTTCTTAGAAGTTGGGTATCTATAGTGAAACCTTAACTAAAGAAATCGTTTGATCTGAAGTATTATACCCACTATGGGAAACACCAGGGGGAGCATAATAAATGCTACCATATCCTAAAAGTTTTTCTTCTTCCCCTACTTTCATCATCATTTGCTCATTAACAATAATGCCAATTTCTTCTTTGGTACTTGTATATATGGGTAATTTTGCATGGGCAGGAATTTCCCAAACAGCTATTTGAAACCATGAACAAGCACCGAATTTACAAGAAAAACCTGTTGTTTTATCTATTGTAGGTTGGAAAGTGAGGATAGGTTCATCAATGACCTGATCTGATTTATCTGATTGAGATCCTATTAAATATTTCATCTCAAATCCCAGAACATTTTCTTGAGAAAGAATCGTAGAACCATGAGGAATATTACTTCCGGCAATATAAGCTTGTTGGAATGGCTCTAAAATTGCTTTCTGATCATTGACATTAATTTCCACAGAACCAGAAAAAAGCATCCCCATTTGGCTTTCTGGATGTTGGTGAGGTTCAAAAATTGCTCCTGGTAAGATATTAGCTAATTGAATAACTATTTCTTGACAATGAAAAAGTGTCAACTCTAAATCTGGGCGCGGCTTGATAGTTTGAGGAACTGGGAAAAATGTTGACATTTTCTAATTATGTAAATTGATATAAATGGGAAGAGAATCAGACACCAGAAAGTTCTCATTGGAAAAGTTGAGGATTTTTGATCCCAATAACTCCCTGCTGTCTATTTTGTTGACGACCATATACGAGCCAAGCTGTTTGCACAGAGCCAATAACTTCATCAACTACTAATACATCAGGATTTTCTTCAGCAAATTGTAAAGCTGCAATACCGCTATCATACTTACCCGCCAGCAAATTTTGACCCACCACGGGCTTGGCCGTTTCATGGATAAAAGTTGAGTAGCGTTCTGTATTGACATAAGCCCGCGTAGCAGGCATTAATCCTAGACTGCGGGGATGTTCTACATCACGACGAGTTAGGAGTCCCATAGCACGAGTTGGACATAAGAAGCTATCAATTACGAATACTTCCCGAAAGTATTTTTCTGTTAATTCATAAACTTTAGGATGAGCAGAGTTTTGGATAATAAAGTCAACTTTACCATCATGTAGTAACTCCAGTGCGTCTAACAGATCATTGAACAGTTCTATTTTGGCATTAGCCACTTCTTGAAACTCAATATAAGATTGAGTCGCTAGTTCATGGCAAGTTCCAGATGGTCCAAGAGTTGCAAAAATTAGTTGTTTATTCATTGCCTACACACCTACTTTTTCATAGTTATCAAAAACCTCTGTTTCTGTTCCCTGGATATAATATTCATCGGGATCAAAACCGCCATTTGTTGTGATCATCAATGCCTGAATCAATGCCTTGGCTTTCAGCATGATTTCTTGAAACTCCATTTGGGGATCAGAAAGTGCCACAATACCACCGCCAACACCAATCGAAGTTTGTTCTGGGGTCAGGACAGCGGTACGAATGACAATATTTAAATCGGCTGAACCATTCAAACCCAAAAAGCCGATTGCCCCTGAGTATACGCCCCGTGCTTCTTGCTCTAATCGATCAATAATTTCCAGGGTTCTAATCTTAGGTGCGCCAGTCATAGAACCCCCAGGAAAGGCATTATGAATGCAGTCTACGGCACTCATATTAGCTCGTAATTGACCGCGAATTGTCGTCACTAATTGATGTACTGTTGCGTAGGTTTCTACATCCATTAATTTGGGTACATGAACCGTTCCCACTGCACAAACCCGTCCCAAATCATTTCTAAGTAAATCCACAATCATCAGATTTTCCGCTCGATCTTTTTCACTGTTCCGCAATTGTTCACAGAGGATAAAATCTTCTTCAGGTGTTTTTCCTCGTGGTAATGTTCCCTTGATAGGTTTTGTTTCTGCCCAACCTTGGCGATCAATTTGCAGAAATCGTTCTGGAGATGAACAGGCAATTCCCACATCACCAAAGCGCAAAAATGCAGCATAAGGAGCAGGATTGATGCGGCGTAATGAACGATAGAACTCTAGCGGATCAGGTGTTGTATCTGTGTAAATCTGGTTTGTTAAACAAACTTGATAAGTTTCTCCTTCGTGAATTTCTTGTAAGCATTTTTCAATATCATCAAGATAAGTCTTTTTAGACCTGCTTAATCTAAAAACAACAGGTGTTTTTTCGTTTTGAGGAACAATAGGCGACAGAGGAGGAAGATTGTTAACTTGGTGTGTGATCGCTTCAAACCAATCTTCGGCGGAGGCTGTTTGTCCTTTCTGAATTAGACAAAGCAGATAGATAGTTTGCTCTTGGTGATCAATTGCAATCATTCGATCTGCTAACATAAACATGGCATCAGGTAAGGCAGATGTGTGATTGAATTTTCCTCCAGATTCTGCCTTTAATTCATAGCCAAAATAACCCACAAACCCGCAGTTAAAATCAAAAGGTAAATGCTCAGATGAGCAATGTCGTCGTTGAATTTCCCGCTGGAGATAATCAAAAATCCCCTCTGTTTTGAAACTGACAGTATCGGACTGTGTAATTGTCAGTTCTTGCCCTTGCGTCCGATAATGAATTAGGAGACTGTTTTCACCACTGTTATCTCCCATGAAAGAAAAGCGAGAAAGACCAGGTTCAACCCGACTGCTATCTAACCAAAATGCACTGGCTGATTTACTAAACAAATGTACAAACATCTGTTCTGTATCGGGACACAAATTCAATTTGCGCGTACAAAGTTCAAATTCCTGTTGCTGTTTTTTGTTAGTAGAATTTGTGGGTAAAGTCTCATTCCCGTTATTTCCTGTCCAATAATGTTTTTTCGGACTTTTATCTCGTTCCTGGGCAAATTTTTGGGTAATCTCTTTAAAATTCTCAAACAAAGTATGTCCATACTCAGTACAGATGGACTCTGGATGAAACTGCACACCCCACATTGGTAAAGAGCGATGGCGCATTCCCATGATCAGGTTGTCCTCTGTCCACGCTATTTTTTCTAAACAGTCCGGTAGGTCATCTGCAACCAGCAAAGAATGGTAGCGCACCACAGAAAAAGGAGAAGGTATTCCCGCAAACAAATCAGTAGCAGTATGATAAACCTCACTGAGCCGACCATGTCGAACTTCAGGCGCGTGAATAACTTTTCCTCCATAGCTAAATCCTAGTCCCTGATGTCCCAAGCAAACGCCTAGAAGTGGTACTTGGGCATTTTCAATCATTTGACGACAAATACCAAAATCTTTTGATTTTTCTGGACGACCAGGACCTGGTGAAATCACGATGTTATCAAATTCCCACTGTTTGAGTTCATCCCATATAACTTGATCGTTACAAATCACAGTGGGATACTCTCCATTGACTTCTGCAATCAATTGGTAAAGGTTAAAAGTATAAGAATCGTAGTTGTCAATAATCAGGGTTTTCATGTTTAAATCCTCTTAATTAACTCGTCAAAAGGGCTAAAGCCCAACTACATACAAAAGTGGCTCTTGCGTCTCTTTTATGGTGATTGAGGATTGATGATAACAAAACCCTTACGGGACAAGGGTTATAAACAATTATTTCCATATTTTCAATGAAATGCCTACACAATAGGGCTTTCAATGATTTTGAACCAGGTTTTCCATAAAAATAACCGAAGAACCACAAAAGTTTGATAGGTTTCCAGCAATTTTTATCCATAAACTCTATCTTTTAAGATTTCAACATAATTTTGCAGCATTAATTGAATATCTTTGTAACTAAAATATGTCTGATCGTATTCTACATGAATGCTGACATTTCCTGATAATGATTCCATGGAAATAGCATAATTTAAAGGAAAGTTAAACTTGTCATAAATCATTTTTCTCTGTACCTTTAAGCTAGTATGCTTGTCCACAGTTTTGGTATTATGGAAATTTACAAAATTAAACGTAGCCAAAAATAATTCCGTTGTTTTTTGATCTGACAAAATTTCCAGCAGTGGATATCTCACACAAGGTTCAATATCAATTAGGGTTTGCTGGACATTTTTAATTTGCACACTTTTATCTTCTGTAATTGTTTGACAAAATGGCACAATATTCCAGAACAAACCCAAAGCTCCGAAGGGATCAGATAATCTTTCTATCCTACCATTAGAAATAACTCCTACAGAAACCTGATTTTCTTTCATGACAATACTAATGAGATCCAGGTATGTACTCAAGAAAATTGCTTTTGGTGAAACTTTTAATTTCCGACAGTATTCACGTAAATCAACAATTATTTCTGCGTTAAAGTTTTCTTCTATGGCTTTCTGGCTATCGGAAGCAGATTTTACTTGAAATACGGTCGTCTTTAACGGCTGCAATGGTTTATATTTGTAATTTTGCAAATGAAGTTTCCAGAAATTTGATGCTTCTGTTGAGCTAATGATTTCTTTCTCTAAAGCGACAAATTCCTGATGCACATTATTTGCAGGAATCACGGTTATTTCTTCTCCTTGCTTGAGAGCAGAATATAATTCCTCTAGTTGATTTACAAATTCAATACTACTCCAACCATCTGTAATTGCATGGTGCATTGACATGAAGAATTCAATGTGATTTTCAGCTTTAGCAAAAATCCATAATCTAAAAAGTGCTTCATTGCAATTCTCAACGTTGAATAAATTTTGCCTATCTTGCTTTATGATTGCATCAATGTAATTTTCCTGTTCGTCTGATTTGATGTGACTAATATCTTGTTCATTGATGGAAAAATTCAGATTTTTTCTAACCACTTGACATACTGGTTTTCCGTTCTGAAAAATAAACACCGTTCTCAAAGTTGGATGTTTTTCTACTAGAATTTGTAGAGCTTTTTTGAAGGCATTTATAGCAAGATTTTCATCATATATATCTAATGATTCCTGTCCGTGGTAAACCCCCATTTTTTGATGATCATTCGCGTAATGATGCAACATAAACTCCTGCATTTTGGCAAGAGGATATGCGAATTGTGTATCATCAGGTAATAACTCAGAGATATCTTGAGTCAGTTCTAATAAATGTAGGGGGACAGGAACATTATTTTCCTGATGCTGATAATTATTTATTGGTTGAGAAAAGCCGTAAATTTCCTGGTTTGCAGATACATCAATAGATAAACAATGAGTAATTAGAAACCGCAAATTTGCTGCAAAATCTTCAGCGAGATTTTCAATAGTGTCTCGGTGGTGAAAATTTTCGCTGTAAGTCCAATCTAGTTTTAACTGACCATCTACTACGAGTCCATTAATATCTAGTAAATGACTGCAATTCTCTTGCTGGCTATGTTCCACTCCCACTGATTCAGAAGCTAGTTTAAAGAAGGAATTTTCTTGTCTTCCCCAATCGAATTGTCCCAAATAATTGAAACTAACTTCAGCTTTTGGCATTGTTGAAAGTTGAGAGATAATATCTTTATCCCCACTCAAATAGCGCAGCAAACCGTAGCCAATACCTCGGTTGGGAACAGCACGCAGTTGTTCTTTGATCGACTTAATAGCATCTCCCAGATTATCTGTTGCTTTTAACTCTAAAAGTACGGGAAAGATGGTCGTAAACCAACCGACTGTCCTCGATAAGTCTACATCTTCAAAAATATCTTCTCGTCCATGACCTTCAAGATCAAGTAACACAGAATTACTACCAATCCAACTACCTAAAGTCTGCAATAAAGCAGTTAGCAAGATATCATTAATCTGGGTTTTATAAGCTTTAGGAACTTCCTGCAATAAAGCGCGGGTTTCCTCAGGTGAGAGTGAGACTGATATGATCTGATTGAATGCTACAGTATTAGCACCCAAGGCATGATCAACTGGTATACGGGTTATCTGTGTACGTGAAATACCTTGCCAATTAGTTAGTTTTTGCTTTACAATATCGGACTGTGCGTAAGAATTCAGTTTCTCAGCCCAATATTTAAAAGAGGTCGTTTTAGGACGAAACTGAATTTTTTCACCGCGACTAATCTGTTGGTAAGCTGTTTCTAAGTCTTCTAACAAAATTCGCCAAGAAACGCCGTCTACTGCTAGGTGATGAATAATTATTAATAATCGGCTGGACTTGTTAGTACCTAGACCAAAAAACCCTACTTGCACTATTGGACCAGAAGCAAGATTTAAGCTAGTTTGTAGGGAACTAGCAGTGGCTTCAATAGCCGCTTTTTGTTCTGCATCTGGTATGTCCGATAAATCTACATAAGAAAAAGGAATAGTATCATCAGGGGTAATATTAATCTGTTCCTCATCGGCAGGACAACGTAAACGCAGAGTATCATGATGTAATAATAATTGTCGCAGCACTTCCGGGAATAAAGTCCAGTCAACTACCCCAGATAATTCCAGCAGCAATGACTGATTAAAGTGGTGAGGTTCTGGGAAATTTTGCTCTTTGAACCAGTGTTGAATAGGTGTCAGCGGTAATAATCCTGTTACCAAACCTTGTTCTGCTTTCACCGTCTGAGTGATGTTAGTTACTGCCGCCAATTCAGCAATCGTCTGGTTTTGAAATATCTGTTTAGCCGTTAATTGTAATCCAGCTTGTTTAGCTTTAAAAATAATCTGAATACTGAGAATAGAATCTCCACCCAACTCAAAGAAATTGTCATGGATACCAACTTGTTTAAGATGCAGAACTTCACACCATATTTTTGCTAGTATTTCTTCAGACTCCGTGCGCGGTGCTGCTAGATCCGTTTCTATTTTATGGCTTGTTGTATCAGGTTTAGGTAAACCACGCCGATCTACCTTACCATTAGGGGTAAGAGGCAGAGCATCCAAAACCACAAAAGCAGAAGGTATCATGTAATCTGGTAACTTCTGTTTCAGGAAAGAGCGCAATTGCGACTGGGGTAAAGACGTTTCACTCAACGTCCCTACTATGTATGCAACTAAGCGTTTAGAACCAGGAATATCATCAGAATCAATCACTACCGCTTCTGATATTTGGGGGTGTGTAATCAGTAAAGTTTCAATTTCCCCCAGTTCAATGCGAAAACCGCGTATTTTCACCTGATTATCAATGCGACCCAAAAACTCAATATTCCCGTCGGGTAAATAACGAGCTAAATCCCCTGTTTTGTAAATACGTTCTAATGGATTAAAAGGATGAGGAATAAATTTTGCATCTGTTAAATCTGGACGGTGGAGATAACCTCTAGCTAAACCCATACCACCAATATGCAACTCCCCTGGTACACCCATAGGAACTGGTTGTAAATAGCTATCAAGAATATAAATCTGCACATTATCAAAAGCATTGCCAATTACTTGTTTTGGCTGTGTATCCTCTGTTGCTAACTTTGATAAGTCGTATACTGTTGACAATACCGTTGCTTCTGTTGGTCCGTAGCCGTTCATTAATAGCGGTGGTGCTTTTAAATTCTGAATACTTGACCTCTCCTCCATGCACTTTTGCCACAACTTTAATTTTTCTGGTAGCCATTGTTCTCCCCCAGTTGATAACAATCTTACTGATGGTGGTAGGGTTTCATTTGTTGTTGCTAATTCCGCAGTTAACTGCTGCCAGTAGGCTGTTCCCACCGTTAATACTGTTAATTTCCATTCCCAGCACTTCTGTACAAATGTGGAGACAGCACCCAACATTTCGGCAGTCCGTAGCACTAAAGTTCCACCACATATTAAACAGGGATAGATTTCTTCTGCGGCTGCGTCAAAACTAATAGATGCTGCTTGAAGAACTCTGTCTTTATTGTTCATCCCATACTTATCTCTTACGGTTTGGGTTAAATTCACTAAAGACCGATGTTCAATCATTACTCCTTTCGGCTTTCCTGTGGAGCCAGAGGTATAAATTACATAGGCTAAATTATTGGCTTTAACTTGAGTTTGTGGGTTTTTGTCGCTTTGAGTGCTGATTAATTCCCAATCGGTATCTAAACAGATCACCTCTAAGCCAGTATTTGGTATTGAGTTCACTAACTGCTGTTGAGTTAGTAGCACTTTTGCCTGAGAATCATCTAACATATAAGCTAAACGCTCGGCTGGATAAGCTGGATCTAAAGGAACATAAGCACCACCAGCTTTGAGAATCCCTAATAATCCTACTACCATTAACAGCGATCGCTCTACACATATTCCTACTAAAACTTCTGGATTCACACCCAGTTTTTGCAAATAATTTGCCAGTTGATTTGCCTGTTGATTTAATTCCTGATAAGTTAGTTTTTCCCCTTCAATCTCTACTGCTACAGAGTCGGGGGTTTTGATTACCTGTTCTTCAAATAATTGATGGATACATTTATCTAATGGATAATCTTTTTTAGTATTATTCCAATCAACTAATAATTGATATTGCTCAATTTCTGTTAACAATGGTAATTGGGAAATAGGTTGCTGTGGATTGGCGACAATTCCCGTTACTAAAGTGTGGAAATTTCCTGCCATGCGAGCAATTGTTGAATCATCAAACAAGTCGCTATTATATTCCCATTCGGCTATCAATCCAGAAGATGTATTCTCAATTGAGAGAGCTAAATCGAACTTCGCTATTCCCGTTTCCACAGGAAATGAACTTATACTTAACCCTGGCAAATCTAAACTTGATATAGGAACATTCTGGAGATCAAACATCACCTGAAACAGAGGCAAGTGACTCAAAGAACGCTCAGGTTGCAAAGCATCAACTAATTTCTCAAAGGGCAGGTCTTGATGACTGTATGCTTGCAGAGATACCTCCCGCACCCTCATTAGTAACTGCTCAAAACTGGGGTTGTCTGACAAATCAGTTCGCAGCACTAAAGTATTCACAAAAAGACCAATTATCCCTTCTATTTCCGGGCGATTACGTCCAGCAATGGGTGTACCAATTACAATATCCTTTTCCCCTGTGTAACGATAAAGCAAGGTAACAAAAGCCGCAAAAAACGTCATGAACGGGGTAACTCCTGCACTCTTGCTAAGTAGGTTCATAGCCTCACCTAGGGACAGAGGAAGTGTAAATTGTTGATGTTTTCCCCGGTTTGTTTGAATAGCAGGTCTGGGTCTATCGGTAGGAAGTTCTAATAAGGTGGGAGCGCCTTGAAGTTGTTTCTGCCAATAGGATAACTGCTCTGTAATTCTCCCTTGTTCCCACCACTGTCGCTGCCAAACGGCAAAGTCTGCATACTGTATGGGTAATTCAGGCAGTTCAACAACTTTTTGAGGGGTTTTGTCATTACAGAATGCAGTGTAGAGTGTTGCTAATTCTTGGACAAATACCCCCGTTGACCAACCATCAAAAATAATGTGGTGTGCTGTGAGGATAAAAACGTACTCTGTTGAGGTAAGCTGTAAGAGAGTGGCACGTATTAAAGGTTCTCTTTCTAGATCAAAAGATCGCACTGCCTCATTTTGAACTAATCGCTGCATTTCCACTTCTCGTTCCTCGGTCGGCATATACAGCAAATCTACAATTTCTAGTGGCAAAAAAAGAGTTTCAGCGATAACCTGAATAGGTTGATCTTCTTGTGTGACAAAGTTTGTCCGTAACGCTTCATGTCGGCGGGTAATTTCGTTCAGGCTCGATTGTAGCGCAGTTACATTAAGTTTCCCGCTAAACCGCCAAAGAATAGGGATGTTATAAAACGCACTATTGGGATCTAATTTGTCTAAAAACCACAATCTCGCTTGTGCAAAGGAGAGCGGGAGGTTTTCTGTCCTACCAACTGGTTTAATTGCAGAAAGATCGTCCTTGTGTAGAAATACCGAAATCTCTGCTTTATGTTCAGCCTGGAGTTGTGGTGTCAAACTTTTTGTTTGCAGTTCTGGCAATTTCCCCTGAATTGTCTCACAATACTCGGCAAAACTAGCTATAGTTGGTGCTGTAAATAAAGTGCGGACGGACAAATCCATCTGCAAGATTTGACGTAGCCGAGATATGATTTGGGTAGCGAGCAGGGAATGACCACCGATTTCAAAGAAGTTATCGTGTATACCTATATTTTCTAAATGAAGCACCTCTTCCCAAACAGTAGCAATTGTTCGCTCGACATCCGTTTGGGGTGCAACGTAATTTGCTGCTGAGTCAGGTCTATTTTGGTCAGGTTTCGGTAAATTGCGCCGATCTAACTTACCATTCGGAGTTAGAGGTAAAGCATCTAAAACCACAAAAGCAGAAGGTATCATGTAATCTGGTAACTTCTGTTTCAGGAAAGAGCGCAATTGCGACTGGGGCAAAGAGGTTCCAGAGGAAGTTTCTACGATATATGCAACCAATCGTTTAGAACCAGGAATATCATCAGAATCAATCACTACCGCTTCTGATATTTGAGGATGTGTAATTAGTAAAGTTTCAATTTCCCCCAGTTCAATGCGAAAACCGCGTATTTTCACCTGATTGTCAATGCGACCCAGAAACTCAATGTTACCGTTAGGTAAATAGCGAGCTAAGTCTCCTGTTTTGTAAATACGTTCTGATTGCTTAAAGGGATGAGCAATAAATTTTGCATCTGTTAGATCTGGATGGTGGAGATAGCCTCTAGCTAAACCCATACCACCAATATGCAATTCCCCTGGTACACCAATAGGAACGGGCTGGAGGAAGCTATCAAGAATATAAGTCTGGACATTATCAAAAGGAGTGCCAATGATTTGCTGTCCCTGTGTATTCTCTAGGCGCAACTCCGATAAATTGTATATCGTTGATAATACGGTTGCTTCTGTTGGTCCATAGCCGTTCATTAACATCGGTGGCGCTTTTAAATTCTGAACGCGCGATCTATATTCCATGCTCTTTTGCCACAGGTTCAATTTTTCTGGCAGCCATTGTTCTCCACCATTAGCTAACAACCTTACTGATGGTGGTAGGGTTTCATTGGTTGTTGCTAATTCTGCCGTTAGCTGGTGCCAGTATGCTGTTCCCATCATTAATACTGTTAATTCCCATTCCCAGCACTTCTGGATAAATGTGGAGACAGTACCCAACATTTCAGCAGTCCGTAGCACTAAGGTTGCACCAGAGACTAGACAGGGATAGATTTCTTCTGCGGCTGCGTCAAAACTGATCGATGCAGCTTGCAGAACTCTGTCTCTATTGCTTATCTCATATTTGTCTTTTACCGTTTGGGCAAAGTTCGCTAAAGACCGATGTTCAATCATTACTCCTTTCGGCTTTCCTGTGGAGCCAGAGGTATAAATTACATAGGCTAAATTATTGGCTTTAACTTGAGTTTGTGGGTTTTTATCGCTTTGAGTGCTGATTAATTCCCAATTGGTATCTAAACAGATCACCTCTAAGCCAGTATTCGGTATTGAGTTCACTAACTGCTGTTGAGTTAATAGCACTTTTGCCTGAGAATCATCCAACATATAGGCTAAACGTTCTGCTGGATAAGCTGGATCTAAAGGAACATAAGCACCACCAGCTTTAAGAATTCCCAATAATCCGATGAGCATTAAGGGCGATCGCTCTACACAAATTCCTACTAAAACCTCTGGATTTACACCCAGTTTTTGCAGATAATTTGCTAGTTGATTTGCCCGTTGATTTAATTCCTGATAAGTTAATTTTTCCCCTTCCAACTCTACCGCTATAGCGTCGGGTGTTTTGATTACCTGTTCTTCAAACAATTGATGGATACATTTATCTAATGGATAATCTTTTTTAGTATTATTCCAATCAAATAATAATTGATATTGCTCAATTTCTGTTAACAATGGTAATTGGGAAATAGGTTGCTGTGGATTAATTAAAATACTTTCTAGTAAGGTTTGATAATTTCCTGCTATTCTTTCTACAGTGGAAATATTAAACAGATCAGTGTTGTATTGCCAGCAAAAATTAAACTCACTACCAGTTTTAATAATCGCCAAATCTATATCAAATGCTGATCCTCGTTGATGTCCTTCTATTAAGAATGGCGACATCACTAAAGATGATTTTTGGCTATTATCATACCAGCGATGCTCTTGCCAAGTTAAAGAAACTTGAAACAGAGGAGGACGACTAGAATCTCTTTCATGAATAAGCTGTTTTACTAATAGGGGAAAGGGATAATCTTCATGCTTCTTAGCCTCAGAAACTGTGCGACGGATTTGAGCAAGAAAATCTCTGAAGGTGGGATTTTCCCCTAGATTTGCACGTAATACTATGGGGTCTGTAAAGTAGCCAATAATACTTTCAAATTCCTTTTTACCTGACCGACCTGCAACTGGACAACCTACTAGGATGTCTTCTTGTCCTGATAAGCGGTAAAATAGGATAAAAAATGCAGCCAGGAAAATTCTATACAGGCTTGTTTTTTCTAATTCTGACAACTTTCTCAGCCTGGAAAGCAATTCTTCATCTAACTTGATGATGTGTGTGCTACCAGAGTAGGTTTGCACATTTGGTCTAAGTTTATCTACGGGCAAGTCTAAGACTGGCAACTCACCTATTAATTGTTTATGCCAGTATGCTGAAATTTGTTCACCTTGAGAACTTGACAACATCTCGGTCTGCCAACTTACATAATCTGTGTATGATAGCTTTGGAAGAGAGAGACTATTATCTGTTTGAGAATTATAAATATCTGAATTTTCAATAATTTGTAAGTCAGCTTGAGACGATGTTTTTACTTCTGTAGCATACAGAATTTGCAGTTCATTTAATAATATGTCAAAAGACCACATATCTCCAGCAATGTGGTGCATTGCCAGTAATTGGATATGTTCTTCTGATGATCTTGTAAATAGATGTACCCGCAATACTGGACCTGTTTCCAAGTTGTAGGGACGCTCGGTTTCTGTCAGAATTTGTTTTTTCAAGTAGTCTAAATTCCAAGCAGAAGCATCTGTTATTTTAATATCTATCTCTTGGTATGGGTGAATTACTTGAATAGGTTGATCTTCATACTGTGCATAAGTAGTTCGTAGGATAGGATGACGTTCTACAATCTGAAGCCACGCTCTGTGCCATGCCTCCAAGTGTAAATCTGAGTTTATCCGTACTGTTGTATAGATATTGTATGCGATACTCTGGGGTGCTATCTGGTCAAGAAACCACATCGCTTGTTGACCGTAGGAGAGGGGAAATGATTTTGCTTCCTCTGTAAGTTGTGGCTGCCTTTCCAAAGAAGAATTGCTCTGCATTGCTAATTTATAACCTTGTTATCCGTGAGTTTAATTGTAGTCGTTAGAGGATGTTTGAAAAGTGGTATTCCGTAATTTTCATCACATTGCTACCCCCCCTTAGTCCCCCCTTGTAAAGGGGGGAAACAATAAAAATCCAGTTCCCTCCCCGTTACAAGGGGAGGGTTAGGGTGGGGTAAAAAATATTTGATACATCAACCATAACTTTTCGAACACCCTCTTAGGGAGGTACAGAAAATATCACAACCATAATAACAGAAATTCGTACTATGATTCTTCGATTTCTAACGGGTAAATGGGTATCCTGGTATCTACGTTCCCTGTTCCCTTTGAATGTACATCTATTGATAATTTTTAGGAATACCAACTTGTGATAAACCAGCAATTACTTTCAAGTTTTGACAACGAATTAATTCACTAAAATTTAAACCAGAACGCCCTTCTATTGTTCCTACGGCTTCAATAGCTGTTAACAAATGTTGGGCGGCTTCAGTTTCTGAATAACCCCGTCTTTGGGCGATTCTAATAGCGACTGTATCAGCAGTTAATTCTGACTCCTGGGATTTATTCGTGCGCCAAATCCGGATAGCCGCTACAGCACTTAATCCCCCGGCTATTACCACACCTACCACATCCGCCTGGACTGCTTCGAGTATTCCCCCTACAAGCCCTGCTAACACCACACCTTGATAAACATTAGGTTGCAGCCATTTCACCCCTATTAACCAGCTTACCTTCTGTAATAGGAGTAAATCTCGTTGAGGTTTTGTCAACCGTCTCCATAAGTCGAAATTAATATATATTGGTCTTGCTTGACTTAAGGGCAGGGGAAAAGCCGCATCTATTACCTGTTTTTGTTCTGGTTTACTGACGATTTTGGTCATCATTCGCCCAGAAGCAGGCATTACATCCAACAACCGACGAATTTCAATATTTGGTTCCATAACACCCATTATTAGTCATAATTATGTATATTCAATGACTACTAAGATTACACTCTATTCCACTTTATATTTATATGGACGCTTTTGATCCCAATCCGCCAGAATGGACTAATCAAGCCGTACACGCCTACCAGTTTCATTGTCCCAAATGCCATGCTGGTAGTCGAGATGCTGTTAATGTGTGGTTAAATAGAAGGTCTCCTGTAAGTACCCCAGATCGTCGTCGGAAGTGGCAAGAATTCTATCATTGTCAATGCAGTTATGTCTGGTGGGCTTGGAGTAATGACAGACCACCGACGGATTTATCTAAGCAAAATCAAAATAATTAACTGCTTTGAGGCAGAGCCTCTATATGGCATTCCCAGTCGGAGACTGGGAACGAGAGATTTTGTTTATAAGGAAGAACGCCGAAAACCCTTGAAAATGTGGCTGACTCAGGAAGCCACATTTGGGCTTTAGACAAGGGATGAAGGCTAGTACCGCAAGGCGGAAGTCAAAAGTCAAAAGTCAAAAGTCAAAATGAAGACAGTATAGGCTTTTGGAGGATTTAGAATGGTTGGTTTATTTACGCCGTTTTGTACTAGAGGCAGGATAGATCCTGCATTGATTTTAATCCATATTCGTGATACAACTATATTGTCACTAAAGACATAAAAAGCTACCGAGGGACTCTCGGAAAGTTACGCTTGTCAGATATGATTTCGCCCGCCAGGGCCAACGAAATCAGGGCAAGAACCCAAATATTTAAGGAACCCTGCCTGAAACTGGGATAACTGAGGGATATAGACTGAAACTCTCTATAGAATCTCTGCGTCTTTAGACCGGAGAGTGTCAATCTAAATCTGGTTCAACACCAAGCGCACGAAGTTGGGCAATTAATCTTTCGGTTTTTTGCCTTTCTTGTTCTAACTTTTGTCTTTCTTGTTCAGCTTTTTGTCTTTCCTGTTCAGCTTTCTGTCTTTCTTGTTCAGCTTTCTGTCTTTCCTCCTCTGTGCTGGTTAATATCCAATTACCGTCTTTGTCGTACCAACGTAACCAAGGCATTTCGACGTTTTTATAACTTCCTTGCCACACTCCTAAACCTAATTCTATTTCGGGAATCCAAAACCGAAAATCTGATAATTTTACTTCAGCATAACGAGCGCCTGTTAACTGAAACATTCTAAATTCAGATTTATAACGATCAAAGATGGCGTAATAGGGTACTCTTAAAATTTGTTCGTAAACTTCCCATTTACCAGGAGGTTTTTCTACATCTCTTAATATTGTCCCTAAGTCTTCTTTCTCTGTTCCTGGTGAGAGTAATTCAACAATAATATGAGGATTAACCGCTTCTTGCCAAACCACATAACTTAACCGCAAATCTCTTTTGTCATAAAGAGAGGGAACACCTAACACTGCAAACCAATCAGGGCGTTTATACCATGAAGGATGACGCAAATCATAGTAAAGATTCAGATCACTTCCTGTAAATATTTGGTCGCTAGGATAGTCAGGGGGACGGAATGTTTCTGCTAATAATTGTGGTTGGAATAAATGAAATTGATCTGGCAAACCAGGTTCCTCCGGGTCTTCGCTAGGAAGATCATACATTGTCGGTAATGTTTCTTTAGGGGAAAGTGGCGGATCTGTTTGATACATTCTTAACAATCCTAAAGATAGAATTTCTATTTCTAAAATGTAGCAATAATTCAGAAGTTGTGGTTTTATTTTAGCATTATATTAAGACAGATAAGGCAGAGCCTCTAAAATAACATTCCCAGTCAGAGACTGGGAACGATTTAGAGGGTGTTTGAAAAGTTATGGTTGATGTACCAAATATTTTTTACCCCACCCTAACCCTCCCCTTACTAAGGGGAGGGAACTGGATTTTTATTTTATTGTTTCCTCCCTTTATAAGGCTATCATGTACACACAAGTTAAATTACCCCCTTAATCCCCCCAATGCTTTGGGGAGAAACCGAAAAATCTAGTCCCCTCCCCTTTGCAAGGGGAGGGTTAGGGTGGGGTAATTTGAGGAATAATGGTGATTCGATAACTTGTGTGTACACCGTAGCTTTATAAGGGGAAAGGGGGGTAACAATGTGATGAAAATTACGGGATACGACTTTTCAAACATCCTCTTATACAGGTGATCAAGCTTCACAAAACACATGATAGCGGCTGCGTCCCATTGTATTTCTTTGATTGATATTGGTATGGAGGTTGAGGCAGAGCCTCTATGATGGCATTCCCAGTCGGAGACTGGGAACGAGAAATGGCACGCTACGCTATCAGCAAGCCCTATTTATGCTTCAGTTTGTTTACGATTATTTCCTTAACGGTTGAGACTTTCTTTTAAAGCTTCAATTTGTTCACGACGGGCTTCTAATTCTAAACTACGACGGGCTAAATCTTGATTTTGTAAAGTTAAACTTTGTTGCCAATTCTCCATTTTTACCGCTTCTTGTTTGAGAAATTCAGGAGTAACTCCTGTAGAAAGATAGGTTTGCACTAAATTAATTACCCAGTCAGTGGCATCTTTAATTGTTTCAATTTCACCTTGAGGAGATAGTTCAACTAATACTAATAATTTATTAATTTTAGTGTTTCCCTTTCCTAAGAGAATTAACATTTCTTCCGAAATTGTCAGCCAAAAGTTTTTTGATTCTTGACGTGCTAATAAACGTAATTGATACTGATCTAAAAAATCATTTTTATGTATTTGGGCAAGATATAACATAATTGCTAAGGAATAGGTAATGGGTAATGGGTAATAGCGAATCTTTCCAATCACCAATTACCCATTATACTTATACTAAACTCAGGAAGCGATATCTACGATAATGTTTCCAACCGTATACGTAAAATTTCTGCTTGTTTTTGTGCTTCTGCTAAAGTCTCTCTTGCAGTCTGTACTACATCTGCGGGGGCTTTATCCACAAACTTAGAATTGCTTAATCTTGCACTTAAAGATTGGGCTTCTGCTTCGGCTTTTTGTAAGCTTTTCTCCAGTTTTGCACGCACAACTTCAACATCTACAACTCCTTTTAAAGGAATAACTACCTGTACAGTCCCGACAACACCAGCAATGGAATTTTCTTTTTCCGGGGGTGCAGTTGGTGGTAATTCTGGTGCAGTTGGTGTTTCACTGGGTGGAAAGTATTTTGCAAATAACTCTTCTCTTGCTTGGGCATTGAGTAAATAGCGGAAAGCAAACCAAACTACATAACCCAAACCAACTATTTCAAAGTCAGTTCCAAATATGGGAATATCTAAGGCAGTATTTCCCACAAATATAGCTACTTTCAAGCCGATAAGGGCGACAATTGTTAAACCAATTATCTTTAATCCACCCCAATATTTATTATTTTCAACTTGTGCAATCTCTTGGGGAACAACAACAGGATTAGTATCAACAATTGTTAAATTTTCTACCTTGGCTAAATCTTGAATATAAGCCTGTCCAGCAGTGAGAATAAATCTTTCACTTGCGCTTTCAGTTTGTAAATTGGCGGTAATTTTTACCCCTGGTTTAATATCTGCTTCTGCCCGTAAATTACGAATTGTGCGAATTGTGCCAATTAATAAATCAAACTGTGTCTCTAAAGCTGAATCAATGAAATTTTCATCGGCTTCAGGATAGGATTGCAAAGGTAAAAGTTGGGGATTTTCGGCAGGTTGTTGGGTGAGAGTTTGCCAAATTTCTTCAGTAATATGAGGCATAAAGGGATGGAGTAATTTTAAAATCCCTTCGAGAATGTAAGCAATGATTTGTTGGGCTACTTTGCGAGATGCGGGTTCTGCATCTTTCTGTAATCTAGATTTAACTAATTCAATATACCAATCACAGAAATCACCCCAAATAAATTCATAAAGTCCCTTTGCTGCTTCACCTAAACCATAATTATCAATGTCATGATTAGTTTGTTTAACAACTTGGTTGAACCGGGAAACAATCCACTTATCACTTAATTCTGTGGGAATTGGTTGACCTAATTGGGCTGGGGTTTGTCCATCCAAATTCATCATGACAAATCGGGCAGCATTCCACAACTTATTGGCAAAATTGCGAGAAGCTTCGACAGAGATAGATTCATCTTTTTTGCGGTCATATTCTAAACGAATATCTTGACCTGCGCCCGCAACTTCCTTAATTAAGGTATAGCGTAAAGCATCAGTTCCATATTTGGCAATCAACAATAAAGGATCAATACCATTATTTGCTGATTTGGACATTTTCTTATTATTTTCATCCCTGACCAAACCATGAATGTACACAGTTTTAAACGGCATTTTTCCGGTAAAATGTGTTCCCATCATCGTCATTCTAGCTACCCAGAAAAAGATAATATCAAAACCAGTAACTAGGGTTGCTGTGGGGTAATATGCCGCTAAATCTGCTGTTTCTTCTGGCCAACCTAAAGTAGAAAATGGCCACAGTCCCGAAGAAAACCAAGTATCTAAAACATCGGGGTCTTGAACTAATTTCACATCTTCCCCAAATTGCACTTTGGCTTTTTGTAGCGCTTCTGCTTCATTGCGGGCGACAAAATAAGGTGTGGAGTCGGTAATTTCTCCTTCAGTTTCGCTGACAGCATACCAAGCGGGGATTTGATGCCCCCACCACAACTGGCGAGAAATACACCAGTCACGCAGATTTACTAACCAATCACGATAAACTTTAGACCAGCGTTGGGGGACAATTTCGGGGGAATCTTGGTTATCGAGGAAATCTAAAGTTTTATCAGCCAGAGGGCGGATTTTTACAAACCATTGGGTAGAAAGCAGAGGTTCAACAGGGACTTTTCCGCGATCGCTATAAGGTACTGTATGTTTATATTCCTCAACCTTGACCAAAACGCCTTCAGCATCTAAACGGGCTACCAAATTTTTCCGCGCCACAAAGCGGTCTTGACCTTGAAAATCACCGGCATTTTCATTGAGTGTGCCGTCCTTATTCATAATATTAATGAAGGGCAAATCATGACGTTTACCCATTTCAAAATCATTGGGGTCATGGGCTGGAGTCACCTTCACGCAACCTGTTCCAAAGGTCGCGTCCACCAATTCATCACCAATAATCGGGATTTCCCGGTTCATAATTGGTAAAGTTACGGTTTTCCCAATCAGGTGTTTATATCTGTCGTCATGGGGGTTAACAGCCACACCTGTATCACCTAACATAGTTTCGGGGCGAGTTGTCGCCACTTCCAGAAAGCCAGAACCGTCGCTGAGAGGATAACGGAAATACCACAGATTCCCATTTACCTCCTTGGGTTCTACTTCCAAATCAGACACCGCCGAACCAGAAGCGGGACACCAATTGACTAAATAGTTACTACGATGAATTAATCCCTCTTCATGAAGGCGAATAAATGCTTCTAAAACAGATTTTGATAAACCTTCATCTAAAGTAAAGCGTTCCCGCGTCCAGTCCACAGACACGCCTAACCGTTTTAACTGATTAATAATTGTCCCACCAGATTCCGCCTTCCATTGCCAAGCCCGTTCTAGGAACTTTTCTCGCCCTAAATCATGGCGAGTTTTGCCCTCGGCTTTGAGTTGCTTTTCTAAAATCGTTTGTACAGCAATGCTGGCGTGGTCAGTTCCCGGTAGCCATAGGGTGTTCCGTCCCTTCATGCGGTGGTAACGTACCAGGGTGTCAATGATAGCCCCTTCAAAGGCGTGACCCATGTGCAAACTGCCAGTTACGTTAGGTGGAGGGATAACGATGCAGTAGGGTTCGCCTTTGTGGTTGGGGTCAGCTTTGTAAACTTGGTTGTCTTCCCAGAATTTTTGCCATTTGGCTTCTGTGGAGAAGGCTTCGTAAAGACTGGGGAGATTAGGAATAGTTACAGTCATGCTGGGAATATTAATTTTATTACAACTTTACTAAATTTTGCCACAGGCTTGGAAAACCTTGGTCATCTGTTGGCAATTTTAGATTTTAGATTACCGTAGTTTTCATGTATTTAGACCACACTCTTGATTCCTCTTTGCGCCTTTGCGCCTCTGCGTGAGACAAAAAAATGTGGTTCATTTACCCGAAAATCGCTGTAAAAAAATTTGGTACAAATGCACATATTTTTTATCCTCACTAGGTATTCTATGTGATAGTCTGTCAAGGTATTTGCCAGGATTCCGCCTTTACGCATAGCATTGTACACCTAAACCAGCAGAAACATATGTATCAATTCCAGGTTAGTGCTTCCACACAAACTGGTGAATCCATTGGTATCGTCGGTTCTACTCCCGAATTGGGATTGTGGGATATTACCAAATGTGTTCATCTTCGGACAAGTGGCGATTGCTATCCTTTATGGTGGACAGATCAAGAAATTGACATCCAATCGTCTGATAATTGCCAAAGAGTTGAATACAAGTATGTACGCATTGATGCCAAAGGACGGGGACAATGGGAAGCTATAGGTGCAAACCGTTGGCTACCAATTAACAGTGAAGAACAATCCCGGACTATTGTTGTGGATGATGGTGCTTATGGTTATTTACAGCCCTATCCCTTTGGATATTTTCGGGATGTTACTGACAATAAACCCATTGCAAAAGAGTCAGACGGTCTGAAAATTGTCGTGATTGGCAGTTCTGTGTCCTTGGGCTATAAAGCTTGGTTATTGAGAGGTTGGGCTTGGTTGTTGGCAGAGGATTTGCAGCAAAAATATGGACATCAAGTAATTAATTTATCAGAATCGGGCGCAAATGTCAGCAGAACGATCGCTCGATTCGCCTCAGTTGTCACCCCAGAACAACCGGATATAGTAATTATTGCCTTATCTTTGGGTAACGAAGGGTTAGCTTATTGCCCTCCTCACGAACGCCGCGCAGTACAGCGACGTTTTGAAAGTGGCTTGCAGCAGTTGGTAAAAATGACCCGGAAACTGGGCGCACGTCCAATTTTAGGAGGAGTCTATCCCAATGGCGATTTTTCCCCTGAACATCATTGGTTGTTGAAAGATACACACAACCGAATGTTGAATTGGGGTGTGCCGGTTTTGGATTGGTTAGCACCATTAGATAATGGTCAGGGACGCTGGCAAGAGGGAATATCCTTTGACCCATCTCACCCTAACACCATCGGTCACAACCTGATGTATGAGGCCATAGACCTGCGCCTCTTCCAAATTGAAAAAGACGAATTAGCAAAAGAAAAACAACGCTTCTGGCAACCGAACGAAGTTCCCATCTATCTTGATAATGCAGGTTTCTATATCTGTGCATCTATCGAAGACAAGAGTTTGCGGATTAAAAATCCATCAAAATATAGTTATACCATTGCTGCTTATTGGCAAGAATTACAAACTGTTCTACAAAATAAGGCAGGATTAATCCCCGGTATTTACATTGCCAAAAATACCGAACCAGGAATACTCCCCTTCTTTGCTGTGCAAGAGAATGGAACTATCTCCACAACCCTAAATATTCCCCCTGGCGCTGACTTGGAATATAGTGCGGCTTTCAATCTTTTTGCACCGAATAACTCCCAGGTTTTATTCTATGATGGGCATCTGGGGATTTTACAAAAAGATGAACATCACATCTGGATTATCAACGAATCAGATAATGAGTACAATATCCAGCCGATGTGGACGGAGATCCGCAAAGCATTAAAAGCTATACCATCGGGTGTATATGAAGATCCCCTTCAACCCGATGCACCTTTTCGCACCATGATGATTGGTAAGGATGGGTTAGAAAGTCGGGTGAAAGCGCCACCGAAATCAGCAGTATTTTTGGAATACAAATGCAAATTATCGGATATTAGCCGTGTGGCTATTTTGCCGTTGGGCGATCGCTGTGCCGTCCGCATGATGTTGTATAAGATGGAATACGATGGTCCAGCTTTTCCCTTTGATTTGACCCGCACGACCAAGATAGCAGATATTGCAGATATCATCGAAAACCGTTTTTATGATATGTGGAATCCTCATTTGCTGCATTACAATTCCGAGGAACACAGAATTTATCATAGCAAATGGGGCGGTCTATCCTTTGCCCATGAAGTTGAGGATACGGAAGACCCTGTTAACGATATGTCTCCCATCCATGAACGGATGCGAGTGCGGTATACGGCACGTTCGGAAAGGTTTTGGTATGCCCTCGATCATTGTGACGAGGTGCTGTTTATTCGCACAGGAATCGCTGACCGAGGTGGAGTAATTGATCTGTTGAATAAGTTGGAAAAACAATGTCAAGGTAAGCCTTTTCAACTGTTGATTCTTTCTCCCCAATCCTCCGATGAGTTCTCAAATCTGCCTAATGTATTGCATTACAATTTCGAGTTTAATCCTGATCGAATGTATGACGATTTAGAACATTGGATGTATTGTACAGATGTGATGAAAGGGATTTTAGAATCTCTGGAAGTGTCCAGTAAAAACCTGTTTTGGTGTCCACCAAACCCACAGAAGAAGTAAATAAATATTTGGCGTTGTATTTTGAAGTTTGAGATTTTGAATTTTCCAATTTCATGTTCAATGTAGCAACGCCAAATATCCAAATCTCTATGTTATAATGGTGAGTGATAGTTCCAAAAATGTTCAACTAAATTGATGAGTTTACGAAGATACGCTGATAAACAGAGGAAGGTTAGGAATTGAAAGAGTTTGATAAACCCATCCCCAAAGAAAAACTTGATATCGTCGAGAAAACTAGATCTAATCTATTTGCTTGGCGCGGTCAGTTTTCACCGCAACTTGTTGAAGTTATATTAAATGCATATTGCCTATCTAATTCAGTCATTCTCGATCCTTTTGCAGGTAGTGGAACTGTTTTGCTAGAAGCTGGTATTTTGGAATTTGAAGCATATGGCTTTGAAATTAATCCAGCCGCTTGGATTCTCAGTAAAACCTATGAATTTATCAATGATATCGAAAAGAAGAAATCTGTCAATGCTATTAGAAGTTTAATAGATAAGGAATTTCCTTTCAGAATTTTTGAAAATGGCAGTGAAGTACAAAATCTGCCAGTGAAGTTGAAAGAAATTAGAAATGAGCTAGATAAAGAAACAGCAAAAATATTTGATGCTTTGGTGATTCTACTTGATGTTGCAAACAATAAAGTAACTAATGAATTTATACAATCAAAATTTGCCGATTTAGCAAGTTTGATTGAAAAGCTTCCCTACTCTAAGAAGCAAATAAATGTAAGTCTATCAGATGCTCGATCTCTGCCATTGAAAAATGATCAGATAGATTTTGTAGTCACGTCTCCACCGTATATAAATGTATTTAATTGTCATCAAAATTACCGTAGATCAGCTGAAATATTAGGGTGGGACTTATTAAAGATAGCTAAGTCAGAAATTGGATCTAACAGGGCAAACAGAGGCAACCGATTTTACACAGTAATTCAATACTGCTTGGATATGGCTGATACTATGCAAGAGCTTTCCAGAGTGAGCAAAAATGAAGCTCGCATTGTATTCGTGGTCGGACATGAATCTAATGTCCTTGGAGTGCCTTTTTATAATGCTGACATCATCGAAAAAATTGGATTAAGGGCTAATCTTTTCAATAAAACTTTAAGGCAAAAGAGAGAGTTCAAGAATAAGTTCGGGAAAATTATCAGGGAAGACCTGATCAATTTTTCAAATTTAAATAACAAGAATTGCAAGGACATAGTTGAGCAAGTTGCGAGAGAGGTAGCATTCGATGTTTTGAAAAGCGGTCTTCCTTTGGTATCCTCAAAAAATCTCAAATCATTAGAAGATGCAATCAATAAAGTTGAAGATATTGGCAGAACTCCAACTTTAGATAAAAAGTTTTAATCGTGCGAAAAACAAAGCGTATGTCTTCCAATATTCGTCAGGAGTATCGAACACCAGAAGAAAGGCAGATCCATAGACCGGAATACGTAGATTTTTTGGATTCCTCTAAATATTATGCCGATGTATTTCAAAGGATGATTGACAAGATCCAGGCTCTAATTGATGATACAAGCCCATCAATGGAAAATGTTCTCAATCAAGGGCATTTTTAATACTCCTGGCGAGAACGCGCACCTGAAAAGCAACAAAAAGTTTTAGAGTTTACGAAAATTCAGGTTATTTCAATCTAATGGCGATCGCGTAGCAATGCTGTAAGCGATCGCTCATCGTACTAAATTGGAAGCGATCGGGCTTTTGGATATAATGAGGTGAGGTAGCGATACCCTTAGAGTTTTCTTTGGAGTCTAAAACCGATGGAAGTTAAAGAGATTAAAATTTATGTTGATGCAGAAGCCGCAAAGGTTTATGAATCAGCCGTATTTGATGAGCGTCAAAAAATCAATGTTATCCTTAGCTTAAGACTGAAAGAACTCGCCAGACAGCGCCGACCACTTGAAGAAGTGATGAGTGATATCAGTCGCAAGGCAAAAGCCAGAGGACTAACCCCAGAAATTTTGAATAACTTGTTAAATGAATAACGTGCGATACGTTTTGGATACAAATGTGATTATTAGTGCTTTATTATTTGAAGGCAGCAAGCCTGACTTAGCACTCAAATTTGTGCTGCAAAATGGCAGTATTTTACTATCACTAGAATTAATTGTAGAAATTGATGAAGTTTTAAGTCGTACAAAATTTAGAAAATACATTACAGATGAGGAAAAAGAAGAGTTTTTGGAAGGTTTGCTAGATAGGGGAATATTGATTGAAGTAGTTGATGTTGTCAAAGAATGTCGTGATCCTAAAGATGATAAAATTTTAGAATTATCGCTGAGTGGCAAAGCTGACTTGATCATTAGTGGAGATAAGGATCTATTGGTTCTCAATCCATTTCGCTCAATAGAAATACTATCTGTTGAGCAGTTCTTGAAAGGCATTGATGACTATCTACCAAACAATCAGGCATAATCAATCACTGCATCCAACCGCATGATAGACTAAACTCTAGCCTGAAGATGAGCAAAATAGTTCAAACACCTGCGGCTTAGTTACTTTCCCCATAGCATTACGGGGTAATTCATCAACTATCAAAATGCGAGTGGGAATCTTATAAACTGCCAATTGCCCCTTTGCCCAACTCCTCAAAGATTCTAATGTCAATTGACGTTCTGGTAGTAATACTAACGCCGCACAAACTCGCTCACCCCATTCTAAATCTGTCACCCCAACCACTGCACATTCTTGAATATCTGGATGAGTTCTTAACACTTCCTCAATTTCTAAAGCTGAAA
Organism: Aphanizomenon sp. UHCC 0183; assembly: GCF_009712065.1. Lineage (NCBI taxonomy): Bacteria > Bacillati > Cyanobacteriota > Cyanophyceae > Nostocales > Aphanizomenonaceae > Aphanizomenon > Aphanizomenon sp. UHCC 0183. The sequence continues at coordinate 93,315 of NZ_VILC01000007.1, forward strand.
CCTTATACCCTCCTGTTTTAATGATATCAACGCTCATTCGACCTAAAATACGATAGTTGTCATTCTCGACTATTGCCGTATCTCCAGTACAAAACCACCCATCTCTAAATGCCTTTTCTGTTGCTTGGGGGTTTTGCCAATATTCTAAAAACACTCCAGGGCTTTTAACTTGAATTTCTCCTGGTATTCCTAGTGGCACTAATTCTCCATTTTCATCTACTAATCTAACTTCAACTTGTGGTAAAGGTTGACCCACATATCCTGCGTATCGTTGACCATGTAAAGAGTTGGATAGCGCCATACCAATTTCCGTCATTCCATAGCGTTCTAGGAGAAAATGACCGCTAATATTCTGCCACTTTGCTAATACTTGCACTGGTAAAGCTGCTGAACCAGAAACCATCAGACGCATTTTTTCACATCCTGCGGTCATGGTTTTTTGGCGTTCCTGAGTATCATTTTCCCAAGCAGCAATTAATTTTACATAAATTGTTGGTACTGCCATAAATAGGGTTAAGTTACCCTCACAAATCCGATTCCATACAGTTTCAGCATCAAATTTGCTTAATATATGACATTCCGCACCAGCCCATAAAGCACAGGTCAGGACGTTGATAATCCCATGAATATGATGTAATGGTAATATATTTAGGATGCGGTCATCTGATGTCCATTCCCAAGCAGTAATTAAGCTAGTTACTTGCGCTTGAATATTGTCATGAGTTATCACCACACCCTTGGGTTTACCTGTTGTTCCACTGGTATAGAGAATTAATGCCCGTCTTTGAATATCTATATTTGGTAGGGTAGTAACATGATCTGGGAGTGTTGCTGAGGTGAGAATAAAGCGTAAATTTTTTTCAGTAGCAAGCGATAGCAGTATATCCTCAAATTGGGGATGGACAACAATAATTGATGCTCCCGAATTAGTAATCACATACTCCAATTCTGGACGGGGGTGAGAAACACATAACGGTACCGCTATTCCCCCAGCCCGCCAAATTCCCCACTGAGTGGCTACATACTCAAACCCAGGGGGGATAAGAAAAGCAACTCTCTGTTCTTGTAAGTCTTCTGTATCCTTCAGCAGACCTGTGGCAATTAGCCCAGAGATGTGGAGTAAATCACTATAGCTAAATACGTCTTCACCTGTAACAATTGCTATTTTTTTGTTATGCTTTTTAGCATGAGTAATCAAAGGGAGATTCACTTTTCTTTACCAATTTATCTATGATTGTTTACTTAGGGA
>NZ_VILC01000080.1:0-19718 GCF_009712065.1 Aphanizomenon sp. UHCC 0183
AAGTGTAGGTAGTTCACATTGATAATTTCACCTTTATTTCATCTGGGGTTGGCATCTTGTGAGATGAACAGTATCGAGCTAATCACAATGCTTACTTACTCTCCAAACCCAACCTTCAGAACCAACTTGCCAAAATCACCCCTATTGGCAACGGTGACGGACGCACTAGGTAAAGTTCCTATTGTCCGATTAAATCGAATTCACCCAAGTTGTCAACAACATCATTTATATTTAAAACTAGAATCTTGTAATCCTGGTGGTAGTATTAAAGAAAAAAATGCGGCTTATCTGGTGAATGAAGCCGAAAAACAGGGTTTATTGCGAGCAGGTGGGACAATTATTGAATCTAGTTCTGGTAACTTTGGTATTGGGTTAGCAATTGTGGGCGCTACCAAGGGTTACAGGGTAATGATTGTGATTGATGCCAAAACCCCTGTCACCATGCGAAGAATGCTTAATGCCTACGGCGCAGAATTGGTAGAAGTGCCTTTAAGTGCTGCTGATGCTCAAGGTTCGATGCAGGTAGCAAGAATGACAAAGGCTCAGGAATTAGCCGCAAATATTCCTGATTCTTGGTATCCTTGTCAACATAAAAATCCTAGTAATACTGATGCCCATGAACTTTGGACGGCGCGGGAAATTGAAGAAGCTTTTGGTGGTGCGCCGGATGCTATTGTTATTGGAGTTAGCACAGCCGGACAATTAGGTGGTATTAGTCGCTACTTTAAAAAGTATTATCCCCAAACCAGAATTATTGGTGTAGATGTGGCAGGATCAGCAATTTTTGGTACTCCCAGACACCCCTACAAGATGACTGGACTGGGTTTATCTTTCGTTCCCCCCAATTTTGACCCACAGGTGTTAGATGCGGCTTATAGCGTGGATGATGCTTTGGCGTTTTCTGTTTGTCATGCTTTGGCTAAACAGGAAGGTATGCTTTTAGGTGCTTCCACTGGTGCAATTGTGGCCGCAGCTTTAGCAGATACTCAAAGATTTACTCAGCCTCAAACTATGTTACTACTTAATCCTGATCGGGGCGATCGCTATCTAGAAACAGTTTACAATGCTGATTGGTTAACAGCACAAGGAATTAACATCCTTCAAAATACCAATTTGATGGCAGCAATTGGGAATCTTCTACCTGTACCATGGGATATTGTCGGTAGGAGTCAAGTGTGATAGAGAGAATTTTTCTCACGCAGAGGCGCAGAGGCGCAAAGAGTAAGAGTTTATGGCGGGAATTTTTGCGCTTATTGCACACATAGGGTCGTGATGATATGAAATTAAAAGAAACTCAATCTCAAGCTGTTAGTTTAGGGAGTTTATGGCGGGAATTTTTGCCTTTGTCTCTCAGTGATGTAACTATGGCCTGTGGTGATCCGATGATGACCACTACATTGGCTTATCTTCCTGATGCTCAAAATAACTTAGCGGCTGTAGGTATTGCTAAATCTTTGGCGATATTTTTTGAAAGTCCGATTATTATGATTTTGCACGCTGCTAATGCTTTAGCTGGTTCTCAAGATTCACGGAAAGCATTATGGCGGTTTACATTATTTGTCGGTGCAGGATTAACTTGTTTATTGAGTTTGTTAGGATTACCGATCATTTTTAACTTTGTCGGGGTGAGTCTGTTGGGCATTCCATCAGCAATGTTGACTACAGTGAGTCAAGTATTATTACTAATGGGTGGTTGGCCATTTGCGATCGCCTGGCGGCGTTATTTTCAAGGGTTATTAATTTATCATGGTCAGTCTCGCGCTGTGGCAAAAGCCAGTATTTTCAGGTTATTTACATTAGCATTAGTCCTCACGGGTGGATTTTTCTTGCCCATATCTGGGGGTGTACTTGCTGGATTTGCCCTCATCAGTGGGGTGGTTGTCGAAGCAATAGCTGTAACAATTTTTGCTCGGCTTTCTGGTGCAACTTTACCGCCACAAATAGAACAACCTAATTTACCCCGTAACTTAGCACAGGTGTGGAAGTTCTATTTACCTTTAGCTAATTCTATGATGGTGGTTTGGGGCGGAAGGGCGATATTAATTAGCATTCTTGCCCGCGCTGAAGATTCGACAATTGCTATTGCTGCTTGGTCTGCGGCTTGGGGACTGGTTCTGGTAATTGCCAATTCTACCCGGATGGTACAGCAAATGGTGATTAAATATCGTCATCAAGTGAGCGATCGCCAATTGCTGAGTTTTGCTATCAGTGTCGGTGCTGCTTGTTCTAGCTTACTATTATTGATGAGTGTAACACCGATAGGCGATCGCATCGTTCAAAGTTTCATTGGTAATGATCTTACCTTAGCTAACAGCATCAAACCTGTACTTTTAATTTGTACAATTGTGCCATTATTTGTGGCTTTACAAAATGCAACTCAGGGGTTTTTAGTCAGTGAAAATCGCACAGGTCACGTCAATCTATCTACTTGGTTAGGAACAGGAACTTTATTAATAATTGCCACCTTTGCTATTAACAAGGGCATGAATGGGGCAATGGCCGCCGCTATTGCCATGATTACATCTATGTTAGTTGAAGTTACTTGTTTACTTTGGAAACGAGCGGCAAAATCACAGTAAATGTACTGCCCTTATTTACATGACTTTGTACTTCTAATTTACCTTTGTGAGTTTGGACAATAGCTAAAGTAATAGCTAAACCTAATCCCGAACCACCAGTATTGCGAGAACGATCTGCATTAACTCGATAAAAGCGCTCAAAGATGTGGGGAAGATCAGAATTAGAAATACCAATACCTGTATCTTTAATAGTAATTACACCTTGATGATCATTAGTTGTCAGATGAATATTTACTTCCCCAGATTCAGGAGTGTATTTAATGGCATTACCAACTAAATTCAACAACATTCGATAAATTTGACTTTCATTACCGTGAATATAGAAATCAGATTGATCAGGAATATGACTAGATAATAAAACTTGTGCATCCATAGCCATTGGCATTAATTCTTCTTCTACATCTGCAACTAAATCATTCAGACAAATTTGCTGTAACTTGGCTTCTTGTAATCCACTTTCTAATCTAGATAATAATAACAAATCCTGTGTTAATGTTACTAATCTTTTAATTTGTCTCTTCAATGCTTTTTGAGTTTCTGGGTTAATTGAATTTGTTTCGATAATTGTTTGTAAAGATGTAATAGGAGTTCTTAATTCATGTGCTGCGTCAGCGGTAAATTGTTGTAATTGTTGATATGATTTTTCAATTGGCTGCATAGCTAAACCTGCTAACCACCAACCTGCACCACCAATAATGATCATAGAAGAGGGAATACCCAATCCTAATAACCAATGTAAACTATTCATATAATCATTTAATCGTTGTACAGTTCGTCCAACTTGTAAATATCCCCATAATTGATTATTGTTGATTTTTAAGGGCATTAAATGTAAATGATATAGTTCACCATGACGATTTTTGATATCATAAGAATGATTGAGGTGAATATTATCGGGAAATTCATCTGGATTATTACCAATCGCAGCAGTTGCTTCTCCTGATAGTGTTAAAAATCTCAGATAATATCCTTCTGCTAATAAATTCAGTAAATCTGATTCTGATTTAATGGGTAAACAAGATTGTTGCTTTAAACAAAGTCCTGGTAAAGATTTTTGAGTAGTAATAGATAATTCTCCAGGAATTTTTAACTCTGTTTTTAATTGATCTTGAAATACCTTACCAAAAACTTCCAATTCTCGATCAACTGTGCGAGTAAAAGCTTGTATCATGACACTGTGAGCGATGCAACCACATAGTAATAAAGTTGATCCCATCACACCAGCATAGGTAAGGGCTAATTTTAACCGAGAATAATTGAATAGTGAATTATTAGGTATCCAACTTTGGATTTTACCTATCTTCTTCCTTTCTTCCTTCGTGTCCTTTCCTTCGGAACGCTTCGCTAACGCTGCTTCGTGGTTCATTTAATTAGTATTCTTATCTTATGCACTATCCACAAAAACGATAACCAAAACCTCGGATAGTTTCAATTGCTTTAGAAAAACCACATTCTGATAATTTGCGTCTTAGTAATCTTACTTGTGCAGCAACAACATTACTCACAGTATCACTTTCAAAATCCCACAATCTAGCGCGAATTTGGTCATGAGTTAATATTTGCTGAGGATGTTGCATAAAATATTCTAAAAGTTGAAATTCTTTAGCTGTGAGGATAATTGGTGAAGAATTTTCCGCTGCTAAATTCACAACTGAAAAATTACTATAATCTAAAATTAAAGAACCTACTTGTAATTGTGGTGGTTGAAAATTTGGTAATCTTCTTTGTAATGCTCTTACCCGCGCCAATAATTCTTCCATACCAAAAGGTTTCACAAGATAATCATCTGCACCTGCATCTAAACCCGTAACACGATCATTCATGCTATCTCTAGCTGTTAATAACATAATTGGTAATTGATTTTTTTGCGCTCTTAATCTTTTACACAGTTCCAATCCTGACAACTTTGGTAACATCCAATCTAAAATCGCAATTTCATATCTTTGAGGTATTGTCTGCAAATAATCCCAAGCAGTCTCTCCATCTTCCACCCAATCTACTATATAATCGCGTTGAATAAGAGCATTATGAATACCACTCCCTAAATCATGTTCATCTTCAACTAATAGTAACCGCATAATACTAATTATATATAAATCAGCACAGAATAATTATCATCTATATTTATCCGCGTTCATCTGCGTTTATCTGCGTTTAATTATTCTTAAAATTCTCTTCTATGCAGTCTCATCTTAATTTGGTATAAGTAAAAATTAAAAGTGTTTTACCAAATATTTCTAGCTTGTTGCTGATTATTTATTGTCAGAAAATTTTTATTCCCATTAAAAAACGCCTGGGAGTGTTGCCGTGTTTCCACCCCAGACGTTTTTTAAACTTGCTCCTCACACACAAATCTAATTTATCACCCTTTTCTGAAAATGGCAAGTACCCTAGACAACAATTTTAGAAATTGTTTGGAACAGGCAAGAGGCAAGAGGGAACAAGATTTTTACCAATTACCCATTACCTAATGCAAAAAGTGGCGTACACCAGTTAGAACCATTAATAAACCGAGTTCATTTGCGGCTTTGATAGAATCCTTATCCTTGAGACTGCCTCCGGGTTGGACAATGGCAGTGATTCCGGCTGCTGCGGCTGCTCTGACGGTATCATCGAAGGGGAAGAAGCCGTCACTAGCGAGGAATGCTCCTTGGGCTTTTTCCCCAGCTTGTTCGAGAGCGATTTTTGTCGAACCGACACGGTTCATTTGTCCAGCCCCGACACCTAAAGTTGTGCGATCGCTCGCAATGACGATAGCATTAGATTTAACGTGCTTGCAAACTTTCCAAGCAAACAGTAATTCTGCTAACTCCCAGGGAGTAGGTTGACGTTCAGTGACAACTTGCCATTGACTAGGATCAGCAATGATATCATCAGCAGATTGGACTAAAAAACCACCAGCTACAGCTTTCACCGTTTCCTTTAGTCCAGTCAGCAAATCTGGTAAAATCAAAACTCGGACATTGCCTTTTTTAGTTAAAATTTCCTGAGCTTCCTCGTCACAACCAGGAGCAACCACGCACTCTAAAAACGTCTTCGTTAATTCCGTCGCTGTCGCTGCATCAATAGGACGATTTAAAGCCACAATTCCCCCAAAAGCCGAGACAGAATCAGCATTAAAGGCTTTTTGATAAGCGTCAAAAATTGTATCTGCTTCCGCAGTTCCACAGGGATTAGTATGTTTGATAATTGTCGCCGCAGGACTGGTTGTAAATTCAGCAATTATCCGCCGTGCAGCTTCCAAATCTACCAAATTATTATAACTGAGTTCCTTACCTTGCAGTTTTGTCGCTGCTGCCCAACCTGTAGCTTCACTTCCCGTTTGATACCATGCTGCGGGTTGGTGAGGATTTTCTCCATAACGCAAAGATTGGAGTTGTGTACCGGAGATGGTAAATTCTTGTGCTTGTGTGCCAGCTAAATAAGATGCTATGGCATTATCATAACTAGCAGTATGTAAAAATCCCTTTAAGGCGCATTTTTGCCGAAACTCTAAAGATGCTGCTCCATTTTGGCGTAATTCTTGCAAATACTCACCATATTGGGCAGGATCACATAATACCGTCAAATGGGCGTAATTTTTGGAAGAAGCCCTTAACATAGCCGGGCCACCAATATCAATTTGTTCCACCGCGTCTGCTAGAGTCACACCTGGTTTAGCAATAGTTTCCGCAAAAGGATAAAGATTAACTACCACCAAATCAATGGGACGAATTTGATTATTTTCCAAATCCGTGACATCTTGAGCCACATCTCGCCGTGCTAAAATCCCCCCATGAATGCGAGGATGAAGAGTTTTCACCCGACCGCCTAAAATTTCCGGTGAACCCGTATAATCAGAAACCTTAGTAACTGGTATGCCGGCATCTTTCAGGGTTTTGGCTGTTCCCCCACTGCTGATAATATCAAAGCCAAATTCTTCAACCAAACTCCGGGCTAAATCAATTACACCAGTTTTATTAGATACACTCAGCAGGGCTAAACGCGCCATAATTTCCCAGATTCCTTTGGACTAAATTGCTTTCTGTGAAGAACATTTTACCGAAAGGGTGTTAAAAGTTCATACCAAATTAAGATGAAACTGCATGGAATCAGATTTATAAGATAATTAAACGCAGATGAACGCAGATAAACGCGGATGAATGAATTTGATGATTCTGTGCCGCCTCACATAAAAATCATCTAAAATAATTAGGGCTTTAACCTCAGAAAACTGGATAATTCGGGCAGAATCCAAACAAAGTTATGATGAATAGTGTATAGAAAACCGGACTTGTACTAGCTTCGGTCTCAATAGCAAAGGTTTAGAGATGTTTACTTCATCGGAAACTCCTATAATTGCAGCCATTGTGCTGATAGCGTCCGGCATTTTAGGCTGGGGCTTTTATCGTGCCAGACCTTTTGGTAAACTAGGCATCCTAGCCTGGTTACAATCAGTTGTCTTAATGACTCCCTGGCTTTTGTTCTTTGGATTATTTGCCGCTGGGATTTATATCAATATTGTTGGTATCTTGTCCTTGGTGGTAGCTTCCGCTGGATTGTATATTTTCCTCGGCAGAAAATTACGGGAAGCCGGTCAAGATGCTATTCTCAAGCAACGAGCAACAGAGCGACTTGCAGCCCAAGGTGATAAAGATAGTTCCGTTACAGTCCCAGAACTACAATTAGAACCAACGCCCATACCCGAAGCAGATTTAAGCCTGATTAGAGGCATTTTCGGCATTGACACATTTTTTGCCACAGAAACTATTCCCTACCAAGAAGGAGTGGTTTTTAAAGGCAATTTGCGGGGAGAACCAGAAGCGGTTCATAACCGACTAACAAAAAGTTTACAGGAACGCTTAGAAGATAAATATCGCCTATTTTTGGTAGAAAATACTGACGGCAAACCTGTTATCATTATTCTCCCTAGCCGCACTGACCCCCAACGCGCCCAGTTAGCACAAAAAGCTTTTGCAGTGATTTTGTTTATAGCAACTATCGCTACTAGCTTGGAGGTGGGAGGTATATTACAGAATTTCGATTTATTTAGTAACCCTGAACGCTTTGCAGAAGCTTTACCTATTGCTTTGGGTTTATCGGTAATTTTGATCTCTCATGAAGTTGGACATTGGTTGTTAGCGCGTCGTCACCAAGTTAAATTAAGTTGGCCGTTCTTTTTACCAGCGGTGCAAATTGGTTCTTTTGGGGCAATTACTAGGTTTGAATCCCTTGTCCCTAGCCGTAAAGCCTTATTTGATATTGCTTTGGCAGGACCCGCTTTTGGGGGGATTACTTCTTTGTTATTACTGGTGATAGGGTTGCTACTTTCTCACCCAGGGAGTTTATTCCAATTACCCAATCAGTTTTTCCAAGGTTCAATTTTAGTCGGTAGTTTGGCACGGGTTGTCCTTGGTTCGGCTTTACAATCTCCGGTGGTGAATATTCATCCTTTGGTAATTATTGGTTGGTTGGGATTAGTTATCACTGCGTTGAATTTAATGCCCGCTGGACAACTAGACGGGGGGCGAATTGTCCAAGCGATTTATGGACGCAAAACCGCAGGAAGAACCACTTTTGCCACGATAGTTTTACTGGCTATCGTATCATTAGGTAATCCTTTGGCGATGTATTGGGCAATTGTGATTTTGTTTTTACAACGCGATTTAGAGCGCCCCAGTTTGAATGAAATTAGTGAACCAGATGATGCTAGGGCGGCTTTATGTCTTTTGGCTTTGTTTTTGATGATTGCTACTCTTTTACCTTTAACTCCGGCTTTGGCTGGGCGTTTGGGTATCGGTAGTTAGGAATAGAAGAATTATCTCGTTCCCATACTCTGTGTGGAATGTGGGTTACAATTATCTCGTTCCCATACTCTGTGTGGGAAAGAATTACAGAAGGCTCTGCCTTCAATGAAAAAAGAGGCAGAGCCTCTTAATAGCATTCCCAGTCGGAGACTGGGAACGAGATATTATCAATTAGCAATTTTCGAGGGTTTCCAATTTGCTAATAGGTTGGGGTAATTGGTGGGTGTGGGGAAGATTTTGTGCCATGTTTGTTGGCGTTGTTGGGGTTTTTCTTGGCTCATGTTCCAGAGGGTTTCGTAGAAGAAGAAGGAAACGCCGGCAAATTTTCGCTCTCGCACTTTTTCTATTTGGGTTTTGATTTGTTCCATTGAAATTGAGCGATTTTTTAACCCACTTAAAATGCCAATGCTGACGGGAATATGAGTTTGGGCTTGTTTGACTTCTGGATATTCTAATTCGTTGATAAAGACGTTTAAATCATTGCGATAAATCTGTATAACTAGGTCTTCAACTATTCCCATTCTTTCCCATTTCTGCCAATCTGCAAGGAAGTATTCGTAGGAAAAACGCTGGGGATTAGGCGCAACGGAAACGATACAATCTTTTTTATTTGCTTTAATTGCTGTAAAGACTCGCTTCATAAATTCGGTAATTTTGTTCGCTCTCCAATTTACCCATTCTGGATCTTTGAAGTCTGCGGGAGGAAGTTTACCTTGGTGTTCTTTTTTGTATAATGCTGTGGTGTAGGCATCATATCCTAGTTCTGATGGTAATCCGAAATGGTCATCAAATTGAATCCCATCAATATTATAGTTTTTAACTATTTCTACAATCAAATCTTGGATAAATTGTTGCACTTCGGGACGAAAGGGATTTAACCAAACTCGGTTATGTGTTCCTTCTTTGACTATTTTTGTGCCATCTCTGCGGTTTGTCAACCAAGTAGGACGATTTTTAGCTAAAAGTGAATCAGCAGGTGCCATAAAGCCAAATTCAAACCAGGGAATCACTGTTAAATTTTGTTTATGACCCTCAGATATTACTTCTTTGAGCATATCCCGTTTTTGGAGTCCGGGGGTAGGGTCAACTGATTTACCAATGACTTTGGCTGCGACTTTGCTAGGATAAAGGGTATATCCCCAATTCCAGACAGCGGGATAAACGGTGTTAAAGTTGAGTTGATGTAATGTTCGTAAACTTTGTTTTAGACGATTACTTTCAAATAAAACATCACTATCAATATTTGTTAACCATACTCCTCGTAATTCTGTGGATTTAGGAATTTGAGCATTTAGGGGGAATGATAGCATCATGAAAGCAACCATACTCACGGCCATCATAGCTGCTAAAAATCCCAGTTTTCTAGTTTGACGTTGCCATTTTAGAAATATTTTTTTCATCGGTTATCCTATTTTGGATTGTTAAATTTACTGTATTATGCTTTGTAGTGTAATGCACCATTCTAAATCTTGACCTACTAAGTAGGTGGACACAATAAAACCAAACTGTGTAAAGAAACGTAAAATCGCTGAAAACTTCTTCACTCTTGCCTCTTGCCTCTTGCCTTTTGCCTTGCCATAACGACAATTTTCAACGCCAACCTACTTACATCGTTATAAGTCTCACAAAAATGCACAATCGGGCTTAAAAAAATGGCGTGTGATTTGTCTACGCAAATATAGTGTTTATTTATGACCCACAGTTACACAACGAAATACCAATGTATTTCCAAAGAAAATAAGCTAGAATCGGGACGACACGAAAGGACAGTGGGTGGAAAATATAAATATGGCAATTACAGTAGAAAAATCACTTAATTTGCAAAATGGTCCTAATTGGCCATCCTTTGAAAAGTTTCGCACAGAAGGTGGAAAAGCTCTTGAATCTGTAAAAAGTGGGACAGTTGCCACATTAAATACTAAAACTGGACAATACCGCATTCTTGAAGAACAGGATTTTCAAAGTCTATTAGGTTTAGCTCGTGATGTTGATCGTTTGCGCGGAGGGTTGCGTGTAATATCTCACTCTGTGCGTGTTGTACAAAAACATCGTGATGTTGAGAGCATTGATTTATTAATAGAAGCAATTGCTATGTTAGGAGGTTTACCCGAACTTCCAACTCGTAGTAGTTTCGGGCCTTTAATGCCAGAGGATGGTATAGATGTAGATGAGGATGATGAAGTAAATCTTGATCCCAATACAATCAAAAGACCTGAATTTTAATCAAAATTCTCAGCAGATATGCCAAAGAAAATTAGAGACTTGAAAAGTTTATTGTTACAGGCTGGGTTTGCTTATAAACCTGCCAAGGGAAGTCATAGCAAATGGATACATCCAAAATTATCACAAGCTATTATTATTGCAGGTAAAGACAGCAATGATGCTAAACTCTATTTAGAAAAGCAGGTAACGGAAGCATTAGCAGAACTAAAAAAGATTGAAGCAGATGAACAGGAGAAACCAAAAGAATGAAATATACAATAATTATTCAATGGTCTGAAGAAGATAAATGTTATGTAGTTTTATTACCTGATTTTACTAATGTAATGCAGCCTTGTACTCATGGCGAAACTTACGAAGAAGCTTTAAAAAATGGTCAGGAAGTCTTAGAAATGTTGATTGAGTCATGTTTAGAAGATGGTGAACTGCTTCCCGAACCGCAAGTTTTAGGCAATTTTTTGAAAGTGGCGTAATTTTTACATTGATGTAGGTTGGGTTGAATAAAATGAAACCCAACATTGATTAATTACAGCTTCAATAAATAAGTGTTCCTAAACAATCTTTGATAAAATCAATAATGATCTTAAAATCAACAAAATCATCAGCCTGTTTTCTTTCTTCACAAATCCATTTACAAAATTTCATTTTTTGAAATTCTTGAATTTGGTTTTCTTCTCCATACTCTCCATATTTGGTTTTTTGTACATAAAATTCTTCTGTAAATAAACAATCAGGAAATAGATTTTCAATACCTTTTTTGACTTTTCGATTCTTTTGTTGAGGTATTTTTCTGATTTTCAATAATTCATGATTTTCATTAGATTTACCAGTATCACAGTCATAGAGAAGTAATACTTTTCTAGTTAAGAATTTAGGGTTAGAAATCAGAACATCTCTAGTATTGTTCAATCCACCATCACCAGCATTTATACTTTTTCCTTTACCTATAGAAATTCCTACCCATTCAATATCAACCTGTACTAAAATTTCTTTTTCTCCTAGCAACTCTAAGGCTGTTTTAATATAAATTACATCAGTTTCTCCTTCTGTTAAAACTAAAGGTTTAGTACCTTTTTCGACAGTAGCTTGGACTTCATCTTTAACAGAATTTATTTTTTTACAATAGTCATAAAACATCCTTTGACCATGAACAGACATCAAATAACTACAGTAATCTTCCCAAACCTGAACAGACCAATGATTTAATGTTTCTCGAAGATATTGATAAGTAGGATTTTCTTTTCCATAACGATAATTTAAAAAATCATCAGGATAACAAAATGGTGTATGGGAGGGTATATTATGAAGTGCCATTATTCTTAATAAAGCAATTCCCTCACATTCCCACATTCTAAGGTGTTGAATGTCATAAGATAAATGAGCAGGATTAGAATAATCTGCAACAACAATAATACAAAATCCTAAATATAAAGGATTATTATATTCTCCTTTAAAATACCCTTTTTCAAACCCATCAATAATACCTTGTGCTTGATTGTCTTTTAAAACATTATCAATCCACCAATCAGGAATTTTTTCTTTATCATTAAATCCATAACCACACATCACCCAAAAACTACCCACAATGTTCTGAGGATACTCTTCAAGTAATGATATTGCTCTTGTAAAGCTAGGGATACCAATTTCAGGTAAATGCACAGTCATATTCAAAAATCCTAGTAAAAATAAAAATGTGATTTTATTCCATTAAACAACAAAATCAAATAAATAATGCGCCATTTCCAACTTAGAACAAGCCGGAATTTCTATCTCTCTTCCTGACCTATCTAAAAACACCGCTTGATTATTATCACTCCCAAAACCACTATCAACTTTATCAATAGGATTCGCTACAATCGCATCTAATTTCTTCCTTTGCAATTTCTCTCTCGCAGGAGTAATAATATCTCCAGTTTGTGCTGCAAAACCAATTAAATATTGATGGGGTTGTTTGCGATTTCCGATTTCAGCAACAATATCCGGTACTGCTGCTAGAGGAAGATTTTCGGGAAGCGATCGCTTGGGCAATTTTTCGTTACTATAATCTCTAGGCTTTACGTCTGCAACTGCGGCTGACATGATAATTATATCTGCATTGGTTAAATGCTTGAACATTACCTGCTGCATTTCCTCTGCACTCACAACTGCAATTGCTTCTACTCCCAAAGGTACATCCCAACTTGCTGGACAATGGACTAATATTACTTTTGCGCCTCGGTGCAGTCCTGCCTGTGCCAATGCTAAACCCATTTTACCAGTTGAGGGATTGCCAATAAATCGCACCGGATCTAAATATTCTCGCGTTCCCCCAGCACTGATTAAAACCTGTTTCCCTGCTAAATCTCTGTTTCCTTGGGTGTGTAATAAAGATTGAATATAAACAAATATTTCGGCGGCTTCTGCCATTCTACCAGCACCAATGCGATCGCACGCCAATAAACCAGAACCAGTTTCCATACCATAAAATCTACTATCTGTCAATAGCTGCCGCCAATTTCTTTGTACCGCCACCTGTTCCCACATATCTGTGTTCATGGCTGGTGCTAACAATACGGGACAGGTAGAAGCGAGGACTGTATTTGTTAGTAAATTATCTGCCATACCATAAGCTAACTTAGCTAAAGTATTAGCAGTTAAAGGCGCAATCACAATCAAATCAGCCCATTCACCCAACTCAATATGTAATGGACGAGCATAAATTGGTTGCCAAAAATCATCATCTATATAAGCTTGATGACGGGATAGAGTGGCTAAAGTTAAAGGAGTAATAAATTTTTGAGCAGATTTAGTGAGAATAACTCGCACTTCTAGCCCAGACTTAAACAGTGTAGAAACCAATTCACAAACTTTATAGGCGGCGATACCACCGCCTATAGCAATTAGGACTCTTTTTGATTGGGGATTTATAGATGATGGCATTATCTCTTTATTTTAATTAGTATTTTAGGAGGAACTTGATTTTCAGTAATCGGAAATCCATGATAGGTAGGATAACCCTGTTCATCAAAAGTATTATCTGAATGAAACACATAGAATTGATCTGTTTCTTTATGAAATCCATAACGTTTTTCACTATTTTCATTACTATTCCCCACAGAAATATTTAAAACTTTTTGAGCTTCTTTATCTGTTAAATTCATAGGAGTAGCATTTTCCCAATATCCTTTAGGATCATGTTTAGAATGAAGTTTATAACGAGGATATATTTTTCTAGCTTGTTTAATTTCAGTTAAATTTTTTATGCTTCTATTTTCTAGCGAACTTGTACCTTCTTGAAATTCAACTTCAATATTTTCTTGAATAAAATCAGGATTATTTTGTAAACTAATTAATATTCCTTGAAGTTGAGCAGCACCTGCTAATGAACTCGATGAAACATCTTGTTTTTGATAGTGACATTTACAATCATTTAATAAATTTTGTAAATCCACAAACGGACCGTTCCTTAAAAGTCTAAGTAAAATCTTTGCTATTGTTTGTTGATTCGTTTTTTGCGATTTAATTTTAGTAGAAAACCATTCCTGTAATGTTAAATTTGAAGATAATTTTTGAGAATAAAAACTACTATGAGTTTGGATAGGATCACCATTTTGAAGAACACTGATTTCTTGAATAATTTCTAAAATATTTTTCATTAATTCATCAGCTTCATAATCATTGGTAGCTTGTGCAATAAAAGCAAGCTCATTAATCAAAAAGTGCATTTATAATAACTCCATTAAATCCTTCTCAGCTTGATCAAAAAAACCATCCGGCCATTTATCAATTCCTCCATCTGGATAAATTCGAGGTGTAATGATATCTGTTGTTGGTTGTCCTTTTTTTAAATATCTTTCAAAGTAGTTAATTTGCACTTTCTCAGCATCTAGTTTATGATAACATACTGCTTTACGAATACCATTGAGAATATGATCACTATGAGTTTCTAAGATTATTTGAATACCACAATTTGCTGCTAATGCAATTAATTCTCCCATTTTAGATTGTCCTCTAGGATGAAGATGAGCTTCTGGATTTTCTAACAAAATCAATGTATCTGAAGTAGCAGACAATATGGCTACAATAATCGGTAAAATATAGGTAATTCCGAAACCTACATTAGTTGAACGATAAGAATTATTATCTTCATAGGAATACTGTAAATTTACTACATCCATTGCTGAATGTAGTTCTATATCAACTCTTGTTCCAGGACTAATTTCTCCTAACCAGGCTTCAACTTGACTTTTTAAACTATCAGACTGTGCTAATGGATGCGATAGTTGACTATGTGGAATTTTTTTATATTCATTTATATATAAGAAATGAGGAGTAAATTCACCTTGACTGCCAATTTGTTGATGTTGTCTAACTTTAAAATCGGACATTTGGAAATAATTTCTAGGCGCGATTCTTTCTGCTTTTAGGTAATGAAAGTTATCGTTAAAAAGTCCTGAGTTATAAACTGATCCATCAGCAATTGACAATGTAGATATTCGCATTATATCTGATTGTCGATCACAATCAAAAGTCCAAGTACCTTTAATATCATTATTCATGCCAACTTTTAAAGTTATTACATCCTCTTTAGCTCTCTTGAAAAGTACATCTTGTCCAGTACCTATAGATACTAAATCACCGTTTAATGCTAAACCTACCCTATCTAATAAATCATCCTGCTGAGAAGATTGACGTAATAGTAATAGAGATTGCAATACGGACGATTTACCAGTGCTATTTAAGCCAGTCAGTAGAGTTAATGGCTTTAAACAAAAAGACTGATTTTCAAATGGTTTAAAATTTTTTAAAGTTAAAGAATTTAGCATGATAAGACCTCTTGAACTATTTGATTAATTTGTTCAAACCGATATTGAACTTTATTAGCAGCTTGAGATATGGATTTATTAAAATCACTATCTTCTTGCATTTTTTGGATAAACTTTTCTTTTAATAATTCTTTTTGATTAATCAATATATTAATTTCTTGTGAGTTTAATTTACTTAAAGTAACTGACCATGCTTCAAAAAGAGATTTATTAACAGGAGAACTTGATGATTTACGAAAAGCAGTATTTCCAAAAATATTGTAAGCTGCTTGCATTGCTATAGTAAATTTATTGACTATGGTTTCTATCAAATTATAGTCTATTGTATTTAGTTGATTTATAGCTTCATTCAAAAAATATTTCCGTCCTTCTTTTTCTGGATAATGTTCATAAGTAGTTAAAGAAAAAGCTAGAAAGCCAAGTATAAATTCATGGTCATCCATACGTTTCTTCTTCTTTGGACTTAGATTTATTACTCTTTTAAATTCTGGTAAATTAGCAAGATTTTTGAGAATTTTTATCGGTTTACCCGGATTCATAGCTTGACGTAGTTCTTGAGGATTAAGAGGTAATCCTCCTGTGTTAACTCTGTCAAAAATATTATATTTGACTTTTTTAGGAGTTCCAGGTTCAATTAAATAAACTGTTAATTCTGTTTCATCTATTCGTCTTTGATAATGACGAGGTAAATCATTATATTTTTTGTTGTTTAAATCTGTAAGATATTGCAAGTCAGTTAATGTAAGTTCTTTATCAAGAATAAATTTTTTAAACGTATGAATTCTTTGTAAACCATCTACAATAATCCATTTATCATCATCTGTTGCATCTATATAAAATGCTGGTAGTGGAATCCGAATTAAAAGAGATTCAATTAAGCGACTTTTAGCTTTAGTAGTCCAAATATCAGATTGTCGCTGAAAATCAGGTGCTAAATCAATCTCATCATATTCAATTCTTTTAAGTAGTAGATCCATTGTCATAGGTTTGGTTTTAACCCTAATCTGTGTTGGATCAAATGGTTCTAAATTTTCATCACCATCATCTTGTTCAAAATTAGAATCATCATCTAAATCATCTTCTTGATCTAGCAATTCCATCTGTTGATTATTGAGTTTATTTGTTTCCATTATGACAAATGCTACTAAAAATTTACTTAGGCAGAATTAGATATCATTAAATCATAATACCAAATAAATTATCTGGGCGTTGATTGAATAGAATTTCCAACGACTTATGAACAGTAATTTCACTTGGTAGTAAAAGTTTTATTAAATTGGCTATCGAAGCAAAACGCATCTAAATTAAATTATGCAAGCAAGATCAGGATTTAGCATGGCTAAACCCTGAGCGACTCCTGAATTTTTCCCTACAATCTTTAGGCTTCGTCGTAAGCTTCTAAATCTAAGAGGTGGATATAGGCTTCAACTAACTCTGGACGCTGAAAAGCGATCGCCCGCAGTAGATGCCAATCATTCAAACCCTCAAAAGCATTACTATAATTATCTAGTTCCAGACGTGTAGCCAAATCCCTTACCTCTGTTGTCGTCATAGCAGAAATTTCTGTTTTGGAAATGCTTAGAGTTTTCATAATGCTTGCCCCTCCCTTTTGCAGCGCTTACATTCAGCTTAGGGTGGAGTTGCTTCCACCTGTTCTATCTTACTCATTAACGAGCATGAAATTTGTAAAAATTCTTGTGATTTTTACCAGAATTTGGAAAATTTTTGTAACTAAACCTAACCAATTGTGTTAAGAACAAAAGTTCGTAGCACTTCTAACATTTGTAAATTAATTTCATGTCCCGTTGCAAATTCATGATACTCCACAGCTACGCCTAGAGATTGTGCCATTTCTCTGGACTTAATCGCCGCTTGCAGGGGAACAACTTCATCCCTTGTACCGTGCATGATTAATGTCGGCGGAAAATTGCCTTGATTCAGCGTTGCCACAGTAGGATGTAAATAGCCACTCATCACTACTAATCCAGCCAAGGGTAAGCTTAATCCTACATCTAAAGTCATTGCCCCACCTTGAGAAAATCCGCTCAAAATTGTGCGTGATAACGGTACACCCGTATTACTTTCTAAAGAGAGCAACCAATCTATGAGTAGTTGTTTACTTTGGGTTAATCCATCATACATATTTTCTGTCCGCAGATCATACCATGCCTTACCCGTATCAGCATAAGGATAAGGATAGGGAGCATTGGGGAGGAGAAATTCGTAATCAGGTAAATTGACATAAGGAATCAAAGATGCAACATCTTGGGCATTTGCACCCCAACCATGTAAAGTGACGATTAAAGCATCTGGTGTTTTTCCTGCTGGTGGAGAAACTCTAATGAAGTCTAATGTTTGAGTCATGGGTAATTGAGTTAAGAATTAATGCAGATACAGTATACCGCGTCTTAATCCAGTACACATTTCCTAACTTTTTTCGTTCTTCTGGAAGTTTTTATATTTTGCCGTATTCACAGAGTGATATTGCATAATGACAGCATGAATTATGCTTTGCGCCAAGAAGCAAAGGCGCAAAGTTTAATACCAATTTTATGTGAGGTTACACAGAATTATGAAATCCATGAATTCATCCGTCTTTATCGGCGGTCAATAAGTCCCGAAATTTTATTCTATGCAGCTTAATCTTAATTTACACTCTCCCTTGGGGTATATATTAAATAGGGAAGTAAAATAAAAAAATAATATTGGGATGGGGATATGGTGACATTAAATATTGATGATTTACAAGAAGTTGATAAATTTCGGAATTTACAATTAACATTACGCGATCGCTGGCAAACTAGCGAATTATTCGACAATAGTGAAGCGGATATTTTAATTATTCCTTCCTTGAGTATAGATCAAGGAGAATTACTCAAGATAGAAGGATGTGAGCATTATGAAGAAAGATTACTTTTTTCATTAATGCGGTTAAGAAATCCCCGGACTAGGTTAATTTATGTGACATCAATGCCACTGCATCCTAGTATTATTGATTATTATCTGCAACTACTTCCGGGCATTCCTTTTTCTCATGCTCGTCATCGCTTATTATTACTTTCTACCTATGATGCTTCTTTAAAACCCCTCAGTCAAAAAATATTAGAACGGCCTCGGTTATTAGAAAGAATTCACAAAGCTTTGCGACTAGATAAAGCTTTCATGGTATGTTATAATTCCACTTTTTGGGAAGCGCAATTATCTTTAAAGTTGGGTGTACCTTTATATGCTGCTGCACCAGATTTGCAAATTTGGGGAACAAAGAGCGGCAGTAGACAGATTTTTCAAGAAAGTAATGTCCCACTTCCCGACGGTAGTGAGTTAGTCAGAAATTGCGAAGACTTAGCAAATGTTGCGGCTGATTTGTGGGAACGTCAACCGACATTACAAAGAATGGTAATTAAGTTGAATGAAGGTTTTTCTGGGGAAGGGAATGCACTGTTAGATCTACGGGAAATAATGGATGTTGCACCGGGAAAAGCTGATCATAGTCAAAGAGTAACAGCAATTAGCGATCGCTTTCTGCATTTACGGTTTCAATCTTTACAAGAAACCTGGGCAAATTTTTCTCGGCGCATTCCTGAATTAGGGGCAATAGTGGAAGCTTTTATCGAGGGAGAAATCAAGCATTCTCCCAGTGTCCAAGGCAGAATTACACCCAATGGAGAAGTAGAAATTATTTCTACCCATGACCAAATTTTAGGCGGACCTGACGGACAAATTTATATAGGTTGTCGCTTTCCTGCGGATGCAAATTATCGCTGTGAATTACAGGAATTAGGTTTAAGAGTTGGGAATAAATTAGCGGAAAAAGGAGCTTTAGAAAGATTTGCCGTTGATTTTGTCACTGTAGATCGAGGTCATGGTAAATGGGATATTCAAGCCATTGAAATTAATCTTCGTAAAGGGGGAACAACTCACCCATTTATGACTTTAAAATTACTAACTAATGGACGTTATGATTTATCCACTGGATTATTTTATAGTCAACAAGGCAGACCTAAATATTATATTGCCACAGATAATTTACAAAAACCTAGTTATCAGGGATTATTACCTAATGACTTAATGGATATTATCGCTCACCACAGGTTACATTTTGATAGCGGCACAGAAACAGGTACAGTTTTTCATCTCATGGGTTGTCTTTCCCAATTTGGTAAATTAGGATTAACCAGTATTGGTGATTCACCCCAAGAAGCGGAAGATATTTATCACAAGGTTATTGAGGTTCTTGATCAAGAAACCAGCGGTGATCATAATAATCATTCTATCTTTACTGATTATAATTTTCCCATCACTGGAGATGGATATAGTTGTTAAATCAG
>NZ_VILC01000081.1:0-19517 GCF_009712065.1 Aphanizomenon sp. UHCC 0183
GGGTTGACAGATTACTAGGCATTAGCTTGGGCTTAACCTGATGATATTAAAAGTTTCTAGGGTTAAACCGGAAAATTGTCAGAAGTTCGCTATGGTATTGCCAAGAAACAAGCTATGTAATGATAATGCCATGAACAAAACTGTTGAAGTCCATTCTAGTGTATCGGCACTCGTTCAACGGGCGCTAGAATTGATACTGTCGAAAGCGGAAACTGCTATTAGCGAACGGGGGCAATTTACAATTGCTTTGTCAGGGGGTAGTACACCAAAACCTTTGTATGAGGCGATAGCTAATCAAAAGTTGCCCTGGGATAAAATTCATGTATTCTGGGGAGATGAGCGTTATGTACCAGCAGATCATCCTGATAGTAATGAACTGATGGCGAGACGTGCGTGGTTAGATCAGGTGGCACTTCCCAAGGCGAATATTCATGCTATCCCTACTTTATCTGCTAACCCAGAGGTAGATGCAGCTAAGTATAACCAGCATCTGCAAACATTTTTTAATTCGGCATCGGGAGAGTTCCCAGCATTGGATGTAGTTTTACTGGGAATGGGTGATGATGCCCATACTGCATCTTTGTTTCCCTACACGGAAGCTCTCAAGGTGAGCGATCGCCTAGTTACTGTTGGTAATAAAGATGATAATCTCCGCATCACTTTTACTTACCCATTTATTAACGCGGCTCGCAGTGTGATTTTTATGGCTGCTGGTGCTAATAAAAGACCGGCTTTAGCCCAAGTTTTTGCACCAGTAGCGGATGATTTCGCCTATCCATCACGGTTAATTCGTCCCCAAGGAGAACTCTACTGGTTGCTAGACGCAGCGGCTGGTTTGGAACTCTAGCATTGACTATGATTTTTGAGATTTGGTTGATTGAGATGATGAAGAATCATCACCAATGATCAACCTGTTCTCACTGTAAGTAATTTTTAGCATCACTAGCTAAAGTTACTTATGTGCTTGTCAGTAATATTTTTACAACGACCTTCACTAAGGCTTAAATCCATGATCGTCTGCCCTAATTGCAATCATCCTAACCCAGACGGCGCTGTTCAATGTGAAGCTTGCTATACGCCGTTACCAGCTACAGCTAGTTGTCCTAATTGTGGAGCAACTGTACAGTCAGATGCGGCTTTCTGTGGTCAGTGCGGTTACAATCTCCATTTTGGCGCTACTCTTGCAGTCGCCTCAACTGGTGCTGTTAATCCTGTGCCAGCACCAGTGGTCGCTCCTGACTTAATGATGCAACTGCTACAGCCTGATGTGTTGGAAGTTGCGCCCCGAGCTAATCCGACCGTATCTGCACCTGTAGCACCTGAACCAGAAGTTTATATTCCGCCTGTACTAACTCCTACACCTGCACCTATGGCTGTAGTTCAGGAACAAGCTGTTTATGTTCCTTCTGTACCTGCACCTGTAGCACCTGAACCAGAAGTTTATATTCCGCCTGTATTGACTCCTCCACCTGCACCTGTAGCACCTGAACCGGAAGTTTATATTCCGCCTGTATTGACTCCTGAACCTGTGGCTATGGATACAGTACCAGGATCTGAGCCTTATATTCCCCCTGCTTATGTACCCCAGATAGATCCTATATCTATTCCTGAAGTTTCTCCAGTCGCACCATCAGGAAAGGTGGCAAATACTCAATTACAACAGATAGTAGCGCGATTATTCCATGTTCAAGCTAATCAGGAAATAGAATTACCACAAAATCTCTCGGTTGTGCATATTGGTAAGCCTAATGATCGTGTTCCTCCAGATATAGATGTTTCGGGATTCCCAAATTCGGAGATTGTTTCGCGGATTCATGCAGATATTCGGATTGAGGGAGATGCTTGTTATATAGAGGATGCAAGTAGTTCTAATGGTACTTACATTAATAACTTACCTCTGTTACCTGGTAACAGACATCGCCTCCGTCCAGGCGATCGCATTAGCTTGGGTAAGGGAGATTTAGTTACTTTCTTGTTTCAACTTTCTTAGGAATAGGGAACAGGTGACAGGTTACAGGTGACAGGTTACAGGTTACAGGTGACAGTGAAGAGGTAAGAGGAAAGAGAAAAATATTCTCCCCTACCCCCCTGCCCCCTACCCCCCTGCCCCCTGCCCCCTGCCCCCTGCCCCCTGCTCCCCTGCCACTGCTATGATCACAACAGGTTATTAACTCTTGTTGCTAGTTATCCCATAAACTATATAACTAGCAACTTGGGTAATAACATGATTAATGATACTGAATATATCAGGCAAGCTGAAGCTAATCGCGTAGAAATTCTCAGCGAAGCACTACCTTACATTCAACAATTTGCTGGTCGTACCGTTGTGGTTAAATACGGTGGCGCAGCGATGAAGGATAGCTCTCTTAAGGATAAAGTGATCCGTGATGTGGTGTTTTTATCTTGCGTCGGCTTGCGACCTATTTTAGTGCATGGTGGTGGACCAGAAATTAATAGTTGGTTAGGTAAATTAGGAATTGAAGCACAGTTTAAAAATGGTTTGCGCGTAACTGATGCACCAACAATGGATGTGGTGGAAATGGTGTTGGTTGGGCGGGTGAATAAGGAAATTGTGGCTTTGATTAACCAAGCTGGGGGAATGGCTGTAGGACTTTGCGGTAAGGATGGTAACTTAATTACGGCTCGTCCTCAAGGTGATGAAGGGATTGGCTTTGTGGGGGAAGTGAGTAATGTCAATATCAAAATTTTAGAAACACTTGCGAGTAATGGCTATATTCCGGTGGTTTCCAGCGTGGCTGCGGATGAAACTGGACAGGCTTATAATATTAATGCGGATACGGTAGCGGGGGAAATAGCCGCTGCTTTGGGGGCGGAAAAGCTAATTTTGCTGACTGATACGAGAGGAATTTTAAGAGATTATAAAGACCCTTCTACCTTAATTCCCAAGGTGGATATTCGGGAGGCGCGACAATTAATTGCTGATGGTGTAGTCAGTGGGGGGATGATTCCGAAAGTGAATTGTTGTGTGCGATCGCTTGCCCAAGGAGTCAAAGCTTCACATATAATTGATGGACGCATTCCTCATGCCTTATTGTTAGAAGTATTTACAGATGTGGGGATTGGAACCATGATTCTGGGTTCTCATCAGTCGAGACAATAATCGGAATGGGGGACATTACCGGATGCTCTTGTAAAACCCATACCCCGGCAGCCAGGGAATCAATTCCCTGTCTAATAGCTTAAGTCATCTGAAGATGACTAAATTTAGCTCAAAAATTTTAAAATCGTTTAGTAAACTAAAGTTTACTTTGGCTATTAGCCCGGAACTTAAGTTCCGGGCGGGTGTGGAAGCCAACAGATAAGCCATTCAAGCTATTGAATAAAAACCAACAACTGATACTAATGATCAATGACTACAGAAAATTTAGAACTCGCTAAATCGTGTTTCCAAATTGGGACAACTGCTTTTGAAAATGGTCAATATCGAGAATCTGTGGAAAGTTTAGAAAAAGCCAGCACTCTATTAGGAAAAAATACCCGGTTTGCTGGTGAAGTAGAAATTTGGTTGGTGAATGCGTATGAAGCCGCGGGACGTTCCGAAGAAGCGATAAATCTTTGTCAACAACTCAGCCGTCATCCCCATTATGAAATTCGTCAACAAGCAAAACGGCTAGTTTATATTTTAAAAGCACCCAAACTGAACAGACCAAAAGAGTGGATGACAGAAATTCCTGATTTTGGTATAGTTTCTGATAACAAATCCAAAATAATTGTCACTTCCCAACCGCAAAAATCTACATCTAAACCAAAACCTGTAGAACGAGAATACATTGATTTGAGTACGGTCAATACTAAAGACAATAATTTCGTTTGGGTAGGTTTAATTTCTGTAGGTTTGACAATTTTCTATTTAGTTTGGTTAAGTTTTTAGCAAATAAGGAGAAATTTAGTTATGAATGTATTAACTTTTACTAGGATTAGATCACATTCAATGAAATCTGTATTTTTTTCTATTAGCAAAATTAGAAAAATTACTAAAATCAAACCAATTGTCTTAATGGTGATACTTTCTTCATTACTATTATCTGGTTGTGTTAAGTATGATTTAGGGGTGAACTTTAACAGCACAAATAATGGTGAATTAATACAGCATATTCAGTTATCAGAAAAAATTACTATTTTTAGTGGTGATTATCTCTCTGAATGGTTAAAAACTTTAGAAAATCGAGCGCGAACATTAGCTGGTTCGATAGAGAGAGTTTCAGCATCAGAAATTATTGTTAAAATTCCCTTTACCAGTGCGAAGGAATTACAAGAAAAATTTACTGGCTTTTTCAATACTCGCACCTCTGAGGATAGTGATGGTTCGGAACTGGCAAATATTACCTCTACTTTAGTTGCAGAAGATAGGAATTTTTTCCTATTTTCTAGAAATCATTTAGTTTATGATTTAGATTTGCGTTCTTTGGCTATGTTGACGACTAAAGATGATAGTTCTCTTGTCAATTTGGACTTTAGCTTACAGACACCTTGGGGAATCAAGAATATTGAAAATGATGAAAATGCTATCCAACCAGAAAAGCATGGTAATCAACTAATATGGAAGCTTAAAGCAGGGGATATAAATCATGTAGAGGTAGTATTTTGGTTGCCGAATTTTCTGGGAATTGGGACTTTGTTAATTATTGGTTTTGTGTGGTTGGGATTATATCTGAGATATACGTTATTACCAAGTCCGAGTGTTCAGTTAACGGTGAAAGAGTTGTAAGATATTAGAATCAGGATGTAATTACTTCCTGAAAATGGAAAATGTTGGGTTTTATCAACCCAACCTACAGAATTTAGTAGAATCAAAAGAGCGATCGCACTAATTACCATTTAGAAGGATTATTAGGGTGTAATTGATCATTTTCCCAAGATAAAGGATTATTTTGGAGATATTCTCTAATTCTTGTTAAAGATTCATCATTTCTAATAATATGATCATAATAATTGCGTTGCCAAACGGGATTTTGAGGGGTATTACGAATCATATTAATTTTCTTGGTTGTTGCTGATTTAAAACCTGCTATTAATGATGATAAAGATTTTGGTTTCATTGATATTTTTGGCGGTGATGATTGAATTTCCTGTCGTAAGGGCGAACGGCCGTTCGCCCCTACATTATTATCACTCGCCTCTACGTTATTTTTAATAAAATCTCTGTTTATTTCTTGATTAATAATAACAATTCCATGAAAATGATTAGGCATAATTACAAATTCATCCAACTCAATTTCTTTCCTGATTTCTGCTGATTTTAACCATTCTTCTTTTATTAATTCACCAAAATTATTTAATGTTATTTGACTATTTATAATATTTCCGAATAAACATTCACGTTCATAACAACAAATTGTAATGAAATAAAGACCAGACTGAGAATAATCATAGCCTTGAAGACGAATTGATTGGCGTTTATGTATATCAGGATTATATTTCATAAGATTCAATTTTAGATATATTGTTTATATATTAATTTATATTGTAGGGGTGAACGGCTTGTAGGGGTGAACGGCCGTTCACCCCTACCAATTACTTACATCTCTCGCTAAGCTAATCGCAGCTTGCACAGAAAAATCTTCAGGAGCATCAATTGATATTTGCCGTAATTGAGACATTAAACTAGTAGTCTGTCAAGCTTGAAATTGTGAGTTATTAAATTTTATAACCGTTTGTTAGCAATACTTTCAAACTTCATTAACACACAAAATTAATATTGACAGACCACTAGGCTTTTTAACTGGCTTTTCTGCACTTTTCTGCACTACTTAATTGTTCAATTAATCCGTAAACTTGATTAAGTTCTTCTTGTGTTAAATTTTCTAATTTTTCTTGAATTATTTGTTTTGTAACCATAGTAAATTACCTAGAATAAAGATTCTATTCAAAATTATAATCTATAAATTGTTTGTTTCTGACAAATTCGTTTACCAGTAACTCCTGTAACAATTCCCTTACAATAAAATAATAATGAAAGCAAGACATTACAGGATCACAATCTAAACCATGCTACAAGAATATCGTCAACAGGTTGCAGAACGCGCTCAACTGGGTATTCCTCCCTTACCGCTAGATGCAGTACAAACATCAGCATTGTGTGAATTACTGAAAAATCCCCCTACAGGTGAAGAAGAATTATTGTTAAATTTATTACGCGATCGCATTCCCCCTGGAGTAGATCAAGCTGCTTATGTAAAAGCTGGATTTCTGACTGCGATCGCTAAAAAAGAAATTACCAGTCCTTTGGTTTCA
Source organism: Aphanizomenon sp. UHCC 0183 (assembly GCF_009712065.1). NCBI lineage: Bacteria > Bacillati > Cyanobacteriota > Cyanophyceae > Nostocales > Aphanizomenonaceae > Aphanizomenon > Aphanizomenon sp. UHCC 0183. The sequence continues at coordinate 6,256 of NZ_VILC01000081.1, forward strand.
CCAGTTGACGCAGTAGAATTACTGGGAACAATGATTGGTGGTTACAATGTCCAATCCTTAATTGATTTACTCCAAGTTTCCAGTACCTCTGTATCAACAGCTTCAGAAACACCCTTGGTAATGGGAGGAGAAGGAAGAGAACAAATCGCCGCTTATGCAGCCAACGCCCTCAGCAAAATTATGTTGGTGTATGATGCTTTTCATGATGTTTTGGAATTGTCAAAAACCAACCCCTACGCCAAACAGGTGGTAAACTCATGGGCAGAAGCAGAATGGTTTACTTCCCGTCCGACATTACCAGAATTTATCACCGTTACGGTTTTTAAAGTTCCCGGAGAAACTAACACCGACGACTTATCACCGGCAACTCACGCTACAACCAGACCAGATATTCCATTACACGCATTGGCGATGTTGGAAACTCGTCAACCGGGAAGTTTAGAAACCATTGCAGAGTTAAAGAAAAAAGGACATCCTGTAGCTTACGTTGGTGATGTCGTGGGTACAGGTTCTTCTCGCAAGTCTGCAATCAATTCTGTATTATGGCATTTGGGTAATGATATTCCCTTTGTACCAAACAAACGGGCTGGGGGTTATATTTTAGGAAGTGCGATCGCGCCTATCTTTTTTAACACAGCCGAAGATGCCGGTGCATTACCCATTCAATGCGATGTCAGCAAAATGGAAACCGGTGACGTAATTACCATTTATCCCTACAAAGGAACTGTTCTCAATGCCGCAGGAGAAGTAATTTCTACCTTCAGCCTCAAACCTGACACCATTCTAGACGAAGTTCGCGCCGGTGGACGCATTCCCCTACTAATTGGACGGACTCTCACCGACAAAACCCGTCAAGCATTAGGTTTAAAACCCAGCGATTTATTTATCCGCCCCCAATCCCCCACCGACACCGGCAAAGGCTTCACATTGGCTCAGAAAATGGTCGGTAAAGCCGCCGGTTTGCCTGGAGTACGTCCGGGGACATCTTGCGAACCAATCATGACTACAGTGGGTTCTCAGGACACTACAGGACCAATGACCAGAGACGAATTGAAAGAACTGGCTTGTTTAGGCTTCAGTGCAGACTTGGTAATGCAGAGTTTCTGTCACACAGCCGCATATCCCAAACCTGTGGATATTAAAACCCATCAGGAATTACCAGACTTCATTTCCTCCCGTGGTGGTGTAGCTTTGCGTCCTGGTGATGGTATCATTCACTCCTGGTTAAACCGGATGTTATTACCCGACACAGTGGGAACAGGTGGAGATTCCCATACTCGCTTCCCCTTGGGTATATCTTTCCCTGCTGGTTCTGGGTTAGTTGCGTTTGCTGGTGCTTTGGGTGTAATGCCTTTAGATATGCCAGAATCAGTATTAGTCCGGTTTACAGGAGAATTGCAACCAGGAATAACGCTGAGGGATGTTGTGAATGCAATTCCTTATGTGGCTATGCAAAAAGGTTTGTTAACTGTCGAGAAGCAGAACAAGAAAAATGTTTTCTCTGGCAAGATTTTGGAAATTGAAGGTTTACCAAATTTGAAAGTTGAACAAGCTTTTGAATTAACCGACGCTTCCGCAGAACGTTCTTGTGCTGGTTGCACAATTAAGTTAAGTGAAGAGACAATAGCGGAATATTTGTGTTCCAATATTGCTCTGTTAAAGAATATGGTGGCACGGGGTTATAGTGATGCCAGAACTATCATGCGTCGCGTGGCAAAAATGGAGGAATGGTTAGCCAATCCCGTATTATTATCAGCAGATGCGGATGCCGAATATGCAGAAATAATTGAAATTGATTTAAGCCAAATCACAGAACCAATTGTTGCTGCTCCTAATGACCCTGATAATGTTAAGTTATTATCGGCAGTTGCTAATGATCCTGTACAAGAAGTTTTTGTCGGTTCTTGTATGACAAATATCGGACATTATCGAGCAACTGCGAAGGTTTTGGAAGGTGCTGGTGAGGTGAAAGCGCGGTTATGGATTGCACCGCCTACAAGAATGGATGAACATCAATTAAAAGTAGAAGGTGTGTATGATGTTTTTGTAGGTGCGAATGCGAGAACTGAGATTCCAGGATGCAGTTTATGTATGGGAAATCAGGCGCGAGTTGATGATAATACAACGGTGTTTTCTACCTCGACTCGTAATTTCAATAATCGCATGGGTAAAGGCGCTCAAGTGTATTTAGGTTCGGCGGAATTAGCAGCGGTTTGTGCGTTGTTGGGACGTATTCCTAATGTGCAGGAATATATGGATATTGTGTCGGAAAGAATTCACCCTTTTGCTGATGATTTGTATCGCTATTTGAACTTTGATCAAATTGTTGGTTTTCAAGATGAGGGTAGGGTGATTAGTAAGGAGGAACAGGCGGCTTTGGTATAATTTAGGTTAGGGTGAGTCTGGATGGACTCACCTGAATTAGGGCAATATATTGTATATCGTGATATTTTAGATTTATCTGAAAAACATTATGCCATTTATTTAGCTGTTAAAGACACTGTATTTGAGAGCTTTTTTCAAAGAAAATCAGTTAAAGCTATTGTTAAACGTCATCAGGTAGAGTTTATTGTTTTTAATAACGAACAGGAGGAAATTGTATCATGGATAAGCTCACAAGATATGGAGAAATAATCAAAAAAATCTTAACAGAATATCATCAAATTGTTGAAAAAGCTCCTGATTTTCACCCGGAAAATTGTCTAATTTTTGATGACAATAATCATCATTATTTTTGGCGTAGTATTGATTGGGTTAACCAAAAAAGAGTTAATAATACTCATGTTTACGTTCGCATTAAAAATGAGAAGATTTATATTGAGGAAGATTGGACTGAGGAAGGAATTGCAACTGAGTTATTAAGGGAAGGTGTACCCAAAGAAGATATTGTTTTGGCTTTTCATGATCCTGAAACTCGTAAGTTTACGGAGTTTGCTGTGGCTTGATTAATTTATAAACAGAATAAAATTAATCCTGTTGCTGATGATTTGTATCGTTATTTGAACTTTGATCAAATTGCCGGGTTTGAGAATGAAGGCCGGGTGATTAGCAAGGAGGAGCAGGCTTTGTTGGTATAATGTAGGTGAGGGTGAGTCTTGATGGCTCACCTGAATGTTATAATTTATATTTTATGGGGAAGATTCATCTTAAGAGAGCAATATTATCTTTAGCAGAAGTGTTGCTGGTAAGAATCCCAAAATGTGATTTCTCAGGTGCTTCAGGTGTTGTTGACAGTCCCTCCAGTATAATGATATCTTAGTTGTTGACTGGTAACTTGTTGCACTTACCAGTAATTATTTTCTAGTATTTTTTGTAATTATGAAACAATACCCAGTCGGTAGAGCTAAACAGGCTTTTTTGCAAGCACTTAGAAAGATTAATAATGAAAATATGTTGAGTGAGCAAGAAATAGGAAAAATTATAGATAAAACTATAAAGTTGCTATTTGAAGATTTAATGAAGCACTTCCACATGAAACCTAACCAAGACTATGTTCCTGTATCTCAACTTCCTGATAATGCTAAAGTAACAGATTTTGTGTTTGTTTCTGAAAATGCTCAAGAAATACTAGAAGGTTTATTTGAAGGTAAAATAGAGATTGTGCAAGCACATCTAAGAAGAGATAAACATGGTAATTATATTAGTGTGCCAGCTTATTTGAGATCAAAATCTTTAGATTTATCCGAAATAAATACTCAAAATAAATTTAAAAAGCTTATAGAGATAGAATAGGTTTATGAATAATCACTCTAATTGGGAGGGGAAAATTATTTGGGAGTGTGCAACAACACCAAGTACAACCAAAGAAGATGGCTATATTTCTCAAAAAACGGTAATGAGAAAAATAAGAAAATTTGAGCAAAAGTGTGATAACTTTGGTTATCCTTCTCACTTTATTCTTGTATTTCCAATAAATAGCATAGATTATCAAGTTAAACAAATACTAGACAATTTTAAGTGTCAATATAAAGGAGCAGTTGAAATTAAATACTATGACTGCCATCAAACTCAAAATTTTATATCGCAAATTTCTAAATTGAACAATTTAACCCAAATTGATGATTTAGTCCTATATATTCAAAATATCCGTTCAACTTTTTTAGGTAGAGAATTATAAATTAGGATCGATAAATGTCACAATTTCTATGTTTTTATAAGGTGAATATTTTATCAGAGGAAGTCAAGAACTTTCCTAGAGAAAATATTTATGAATCAGTAAAATTATTATTCAGAGGTAGTGATACCACTACTCAAAATATCGAAGATATGATTCAAGAACATTTTACAGAAATTAAACTAAGTATTTTGGATATTACCTATGAAAATATTCAAGGCATAAATCAAAATTTTGAAGAACAGCAAAAATTTATCTTTGACAAGACAAAATCTTCTTTCTTTTTTGTAACTGAGTCAGATTGGGAAATTATTCAAATAATTATTGATAAAAACATAGGAAGTTATTTTAATAAAGATCGCGAATATTCATGGCAAGAAAGATTAGCAAATATTACAAAAATCTGTATTGATTGTGATAATCTTAAACAAGTTTTCAATAATAAACAGTTATTTGCTTTGATAGTTTCTTAATTAAAAATCAATGAAAATCACTTTTGTTAGCATACAATCTACATCCTAGAATAATGTAAGCTTTATCAGTTATATTTTATGGGGAAGAGTCATTTTAAAAAAGCAATATCATCTTTGGAATCTCGTATTGCTGAACACAAAGAAAAAATTAGGCTAGAATTAGAGAAAGACTTCCCAGATCCAGGTTTGATTAATCACTGGGAAAAGGAAATCAAAGCTTTTGAACAAGGAATAAAACAAGCGTTAAAAAGATTGGGTAAAAACTAATGACACTCGCAAAACAAAAAATTAGCAGTGAAAACTCAACGCTTAATCAGTTATTAATGGAATTACAGGAAGAATGCCAAAATGTGATTTCTTTGGTTCATCAATTACAACTTTCTGAATTAAGCGATCGCCAAAAGGGTAAAATTCTCTCAGAATTGCTGGTAGCTTCTATTCATTTGCATTCCCATTGTGATGAAGATTGGCAAAATTTGATTTCTGACGAGTTGGAAACTTTAGCAGATGATTAGTGGAGAAAATATTATGAATGGAAAGAGGTTAAAACATGATAGAATTGCATCCTGAGTTTTTAATAAAAAATGGTCAAAAGCAATTTGCTATATTACCTTATGAGGAATTTTTGAAGATTACGGAATTGTTAGCATATTTGGAAAATTCACAAAATGCTAATGACAAAGATAGCCTTTCAGTATCTTTAACAGAAGTATCATTAACAGAAATAAAAAATATTTTAATAGTTGACAAATTAACCCATTATCAAAATATAATCAAACAAATCCTCACTGAATATGAAAGAATTTCAGCACAAGTACCTGATCCTGATATAGATGAGGTGTTAATGTTTGATGATCAAAGAAGTCAATATCTTTGGTTTAATATTGGTTGGAAAAATAATAAACGAGTGAAATCAATTTCTGTTTATGTTCGCATTAAAAACGGGAAAATTTACATTGAGGAAGATTGGACTGAGGAGGGAATTGCAACTGAGTTATTAAGGGAAGGTGTACCCAAAGAGGCCAAAGAGGATATTGTTTTGGCTTTTCATGATCCAGAAACTCGTAAGTTAACTGATTTTGCTGTCGCTTGAGTAATTTATAAACAGAATAAAATTAATCCTGTTGCTGATGATTTGTATCGTTATTTGAACTTTGATCAAATTGCTGGTTTTGAGAATGAAGGGAGGGTGATTTCTCAAGAGGAACAGGCTTTGTTGGTATAATGTAAGGTAGGGTGAGTCTTGATGGCTCACCTGAACGTCAATTATTAATAGGTGAACAAAATCATGTTAAAAACATTTAACGCTATTTTGAAAAACAATTCTATTGAATGGATTGATAAAGCTCCCGAAATGAAATTAGATGGTTCATTTCAAGTGCAGGTTACTTTTTTAGAACAAACGTCAACCACCGCAACTAAATCTAATGGACAAAAAATGGCGGAAGCATTAAGAAAAATCTCAAAAAAGAATATTTTTGCGGAAATTGATCCACAAAAATGGCAACAAGAAATTCGTCAAGATCGCTCTCTTCCAAATCGTGATTAAATGATGTTACTTGATAGCAATATTATTATCTATAGGTAAACAAAAATGAACTTCTACACAGTTGTCCTCAGACAAAGTTCCAGTTATTGGGTGGGTTTGTGTTTAGAAAATGGTATTGTTGGACAAGGAGATACTCAAGAAGATGCAGTTAGTAAATTAAAGGCAGCAATAGAATCTTTTGAAGATGTTTATGAATCAGAAGATAACATTTATAAATCTCCTATTTCTATAGATGAATTACATGAATTTTTGTTAGTTGAGGAAAATGATAAATTTTTTTATAACTTACCCAAAGCTAAGAAGCATCAAAAATCAACATTCTTTTGTTAAAATATCCTTTAATTGTTATATAATCCTCTGCTAGATTGAAAAAATCTTCTTTCATTTCTATTTGTTTAGACTTTCTAAAAATAGCTTCTTCTATCACTTTCCATATTTCTTCATTAACAAAGTAAAACCTGGATCTAGGGTGTAACTGAATTTCTGATCCAGTCTTCAAAAATTCTTGTATTTTTTCATCATAAACATTTAAAGTTAGACATTTGAGTTCTATTTCTTCAGTAAATTTACCGTTCAGTGTTTCTTCATCAATATTTTCTTCTTTTCCTAAAATCTTCTTTAACTCATGCAGAATATCGCCATACTTACTATCTTTAGTAAATTCTTCAGAAAAATACTTAAGTCTGGCAAAATGAATAGATTGAGACATAAATTTTAATTCCTAGCTTGTTTAAGATATTGAACTAATTCAGGTAAGCTGTTTACTTTTTGCAAGGCTTTTACAAGGCGATCAACTGAATCACAATCATAATATTGTATGTCTATATTAGGAAATTCTGTTTTAAGTTGTTCTAAAATACTTTTATTGTTGTCATCTAAACGATTAACAGGGAAGATATAACGAAAGCCGCTTGGTTGTCTTTTTTTCAATAGCTTTTTTACGTCATTTATCCATTTTTTAAGACTACCTTGATTAATAGGCGCATCCAGATGATCAGGGGAAGATTTACACTCATAGATAAAATTCCCAGCTTCAAAATATTTTGGTTTCTCTTCAAAAAACATTGATTTGACCTGTTGAATTATTTCAATATAGTTTGTTTACACTTTCTAAAATAGCAGACAAAAAATTAATTAAATTTAGTTAAGCTGACTTTCTAATATCACGAAAATGAGCCTTAACGGTAAATTGATTACCTAATTTACTAACTTTACTATATTCTGAAATAGCTACTATTTTACCAGTTAATAATCCTTGAATTAAATCATCTGCTTTCTGTGATAAAGCTACAAAATCTGTACTTTGCTCGTTATCCTTTAAATTATCAACATAATCAACACCAGGCTTCATATTGAACTGTTTCATCAAATCTTGTAAAATTACCTTAAAAGATTTGTCAATTTGCTGTCCTTTATCAAAGGGGTTTAGACTTTTCCAATCTGGTAAATACTCTAATGCTTGGCTTAAAGCATTTTTAATAGAACCAAATCCAAAGTTTGACATTGAATACTCCCTGATAGATTTGTTTGTATTAGATATAATCGAGTATCTCATACGGGTAATTTATCTGTCAATTATTAAAATGTTAAGTAATTTTAAGTATAATCGCATTTCCCCAACATCCCAAAGCGACCTAACCCCCCAACCCCCTTCCCTACGAGGGAAGGGGGAGCAAGATTTACTCCCCTCTCCTTGTAGGAGAGGGGCTGGGGGAGAGGTCAAACACAATATAACAACAGACCCCACAAATGAACAACCAATCACCGAAAAAAGACGGACTTCGTAACATAGTCATTGGACAAAAAATACAACCCGTAAAACTCGAACGCGCCAAAGAAATGCGTCGCCAAATGACACCAGCAGAAAAAATACTGTGGGAACATCTTCGAGCCAACCGCTTGCATGGGCTACATTTTCGCCGTCAACAAATTATAGATGGTTTTATAGTAGATTTTTATTGTCATGCTGCTAGTTTAGTCATAGAAATAGATGGAAAAATTCATGATCAACAAATAGAATATGATGTAGAAAGAGATAAAATTTTATCAGCTAGAGGCTTGCGTTTATTGAGATTTAAAAATGAAGAAATAACAGAGAAAATTGATCAAGTTTTGATGCGAATTTATCAAACTTGTTGTGAAAAGACCTAACCCCCCAGCCCCCTTCCCTACGAGGGAAGGGGGAGCAAGATTTACTCCCCTCTCCTTGCAGGAGAGGGGTTGGGGGAGAGGTCAAGATCGCTTTTTTAATTTTATGCTAACATTAAATTAAATCTAAATTTAGTGCAGAGTCACCAACCATGATTAATCTCAGTCAAGATATTCAATCCCTCTCAACCTTCAAACGCAACACCAACGAACTCATTAACCAGATGAAAGAAACCGGAAATCCTCTGATTTTAACAGTTAACGGTAAAGCAGAATTAGTAGTACAAGATGCCGCATCTTATCAAAAAATCCTCGATCATATCAAACAATTAGAAACAATAATTGAGACTAAAAAACAATTAGAACCGACAAAAAGCAATAACCAAAAAGCACTGGAATTATTAAAAATTTGGGAACAAGAAGGAGATGAACAAGAACAAACAGAAACTTTAGAGTATTTATCTCAATCTTTAGCACAAGATCATTTTTCTAATCGTTCCCTATTTTCACCATTATCATAATGCCAAGATTAATTATCCTTGATTCAGGAGTTTTAGGAATTATTACCAACCCTAAATCAACATCTACAGAAGCTCAAAAATGTAAACTATGGTATGCTAACTTTTTAGAAAAAGGTGAAAATATTGCTTTACCTGAAATAGCTAACTATGAAGTAAGAAGAGAATTAATTAGAGCCAACAAAACCAATGGGTTAAAAAGATTAGAACAGTTACAATCAGTATTAATTTATCTTCCGATTACAACTCAGGTAATACTTTTAGCCGCACAATTTTGGGCAGAAGTGAGACAAACAGGAAAAGCAACTGCTGATCCTAAATCTCTTGATGGTGATGTAATTTTAGCAGCACAAGCGAAAATTGCAGAACTAAATAAAAATCAAGTTATTATTGCTACTACAAATGTAAAACATTTATCTTTATTTGTAGATGCTCGTGAATGGAATGATATTGAATAAACAGTTTTTGCTTGCCGAATGTATCGCTCTTTGATGTAGGTACGATGAGAGAGCGATCGCTTTTTGATTGTGGTTTTGTGAGTGCGATCGCTTATTTTAAGATAATGGAAGTGCAATCACTGTTTGATGTGGGTAGTATGAAGTGCGATCGCCTTACCATTTGATATAATTATAAAAATAGACTTAATCCATTAAACAGTATCAAATAAATGAATCACCAAACTAGCTTTCAAGAAATCGCATCTCAAGTACAATTATTCCAGAGTATAGAAAAAAAAGAAACATTTATATTTGTACTCGGTGCTTTAACATCCAGGTTAATTAGTTTACATAAAGCAGCCGAAATCATGGAAATGGATACAGAAATATTTTTGAAAGTTTTAGAATTAATGGGAATAGATTTTTCATATCTTACCGTTGAAGATATCGCTATAGAAAAAAATTGGTAAGCATGATGAAAATAGTATTTAACTCTTCCCCTTTAATTTTCCTATCTCGGTTAAATTTCCTAGATTTATTCCTGACAAACGAGGCTCAATTTTTATTACCAGAAAGTGTTAAAGAAGAAATCAGTGCTAAACAGGATCAATCATCTGGACATATTAATACACTAATCGCTGAGAATAAATTATTAGTCCAAAGAGTACAATTAGTTTCTTTAGCTAATAGCTGGGAGATACTCAAGAAGATGCAGTTAATAAATTAAAGGAAGCAATAGAATCTTTTGAAGATGTTTATGAATCAGAAGATAATAAGCTGTTACGCAGCTAAATTTGATAACCATAATTTACTTGAACTTTGTAGTGCGGGCATCTTGCCCGCTAGAATTATACAAACTAAATGCACAACAGCTTATTTATAAATTTCCTATTTCTATAGATGAATTATATGAATTTTTGTTAGTTGAAGAAAAAGAAAAACAATCAGAAATCTATGAATTGAGGAAGGTTTATGCCTAAAAATATAGTTACAAGAATTAAAATTAATCACTTTACAGGTTTGATTTTCACACTTTCACAGGTCTGATTTTCACACTTTCACAGGCTGGAAGCCTGTGCCACTTAAACCTCATGCTACTGAAGAACTGTACCTTTATGACCCCGATGGGTTTATGATTAAAATTCGTTGTGATCCTAATTAACTCCAAAAATGGAAAAAGTTTTAAAAGTCATTGCAGACGTAATTACTAACCCCCCAATTCCCCATGAACCCCATAAACAATCCTTAAAAAATTGGGCGATGTATTGCTTACGGGATAGAGGTTTTATAGTTGTTTTTGCCCAAAATGCTGACTTTGCAGTGCAGTTTAAAAACGGTGACAAATTCTATTTTAAAGTTACCAATCAAGCTGATGATTTAGCTAATGATATCAACTGGATAGTTTGGGATGGTGTGAATAAAACCACCAGTTTGATTCCTCAATTATCCAGTTATCATCAATAACTGTAGGGTGGGCAAAATTGCCCACCCCATACAGATTTTACACAGTTACTTAATTTTCTTCCCGTAACTTATCCAAAACACCGCGATCCTCCAAAGTTGAAGTATCGCCCGACACCTCCTGACCCGCTACCAGATTCCGCAACAACCGCCGCATAATCTTCCCAGACCGGGTCTTTGGTAAAGCATCAGTAAACCTGATTTCACCAGGACGAGCGATCGCCCCAATCTCATTAACAACGTGCTTCTTCAGTTCCTTACTCAACTCCTCACTGGCTTGATAAGTTCCCTCCAAAGTTACAAAAGCCACAACTTCCTCACCCTTCAATTCATCCGGTTTACCCACCACAGCAGCCTCAGCTACCGCCGGATGAGACACCAGCGCAGATTCTACTTCCATCGTCCCTAAGCGGTGTCCAGAGACATTCAGGACATCATCCACGCGCCCCATTACCCAGAAATAGCCGTCCTCATCCTTTCTGGCACCATCGCCGGCAAAATACGTATAATTACCATCTTGGGGCGGAATATGTTCCCAGTAAGTCCGGCGGAAGCGATCAGGATCACCGTACACAGTCCGCATCATTCCCGGCCAAGGATGACGAATGGCTAAATAACCACCTTCGTTATCAGGGACAGTATTTCCTTCTAAATCTACCACATCCGCAATAATACCGGGGAAGGGGAGAGTAGCTGAACCTGGTTTAGTCGCAATTGCCCCAGGTAGAGGTGTAATCATAATCCCACCTGTCTCCGTTTGCCACCAAGTGTCCACAATGGGACAGCGTTCACCACCAATGATTTTGTGATACCACATCCAAGCTTCGGGGTTAATGGGTTCACCCACACTTCCCAATAATCGTAGGGAAGAAAGATTTCGTTTGTTAGGATGGTGTTCACCCATTTTGATAAAGGCGCGAATTGCGGTTGGTGCGGTATAAAAAATATTAACGCCGTATTTCTCAATTACATCCCAGAAACATCCAGGATTAGAAGCACGGGGCGCACCTTCATACATGAGAGTAGTTGCACCGTTGGAAAGAAGTCCATAAACAATATAGCTGTGTCCAGTAATCCAACCGACATCGGCAGTACACCAATATACATCTGTATCTTGGAGATCAAAAATCCATTTGGTGGTGATATGGCTGTATAAGTTATAACCACCTGTGGTATGGACTACCCCCTTCGGTTTGCCCGTACTACCGGAAGTGTAGAGAACAAACAGCATATCTTCACTGTCCATTGGTTCTGCGGGACAATCAGCGGAAACGCCTTTTTGTAAATCGTGCCACCAATGGTCACGCCCTGCTGCCATCTGTGTTGTTTGATTTGTGCGTTTGACAACTAGCACATCTGTAATGCTGGGGACTGCATTATTTTCTAAAGCTTTGTCTACCTGTTCTTTAAGAGGGACAATCGCATCCTTGCGCCAACCACCATCGGCTGTGATCACTAACTTAGCTTCGGCATCATTTAAGCGATCGCGCAAAGCTTCAGCACTAAAACCACCAAAAATAACGCTATGAGGTGCGCCAATTCTCGCACAGGCTAACATGGCAATGGCAGCTTCGGGAATCATTGGCATATAAATACCAATGCGATCGCCTTTTTTTGCCCCCAACTGCTTCAACACATTCGCAAACTGGCATACTTCCCGATGCAATTGAGCATAAGTCAGCGTCCGTGAATCTCCCGGTTCACCTTCCCAAATCAACGCCGCCTTATTTTTCCGCCAAGTAGTGAGATGTCTGTCAAGACAGTTGTAAGAAATATTAATCTTACCGTTGACAAACCACTTAGCAAAAGGTGGTTGCCAATCTAGGACGGTATCCCATTTTTGAAACCAATCTAACTCAGTTTCTGCTAATTCTGCCCAAAATTGCTGAGGATCAGCCTTAGCTTGATCATAAAGACGCTGATAATCTGCTAAACTTTTGATTTGGGCGTTTTCTGAAAAATCACTGGTAGGCGGAAATAGCCGCTTTTCCTGTAAAATGGATTCTATAGTTGGTTGAGACATAGTGATGGATGTAAACGATATTGTCACTGAAAACTATTTTTAACGAAGTTGTGCCAAAAAACTTGAGATTTTCATAAAATTGCCTCAAGTGTAAAGATTATTTACTGATATGCTAATCTAGTCCTACTCTAATAAACCAAGGCAGTTATAGCCATTGACGCTAATGCTATTGTGGAAGCTGATACTAAAACCAAGTTTGTCAATGTAGAAACTCAAGCTTCGGAATCTGTTATTAGAGAAGCTTTAATTGCTGCTGGTTATCCACCTTCTTAGCAAGATATTCTCAAATTAATAAACATTTCCTAACCACCGTTTAGAGGATGTTTTAAAAGTGGTATCCCGTATTTTCATCACATTTTTACCCCCCCCCTTTTCCCTTGCAAAGCAATACTTGTCGGTTAAGGAAATGTAGGTTGGGTTAAGCGATAGCGAAACCCAACATTATCAAGGATTTTGTTGGGTTATGGCTATGGCTCCTACGTCGCCACGCAAGCTATCGCCACACTTCGTGAACGTTCCATTGCTCCGCGTTCACGCAG
>NZ_VILC01000081.1:19602-26087 GCF_009712065.1 Aphanizomenon sp. UHCC 0183
CAAACACCTGCTAATTAATTTAAGTTTTCCGGCTATTTAGCTACTTATAAATCAGCAATTAGTCTAGCTTTTCTCAACATAAATTGCAATGCTGTTTCTTCTCTAGAAATAATATCGGCTGTAGCGTTCATTCCTGATTGCAGCAGACATTTATGACCATTAATTCCAAATGAATTGCTTTCGGGCTGAATTGTGGCTTCAAAGTAGCTAATACCAGGAGAATTTGTCGTAGTTGTATCTTTATTTTGAGGTGTAATTGCGTCTGGAGCAATGGTTTTAACAGTCCCCTTAGCAATTCCATAATCAGGATAGGGACAAGCATCAACACGAAGTTGCACTTTTTGATTAATGGCAATTTTGTTGATTTCCGCAGTAGGAATTATGGCTTTAATTACTAAAGAAGGACTATCAGGGACAACCTCAGCAATAGATTCACCAACTCGCACAACTTGACCAGAATTTCTTAAATTAAGTTTAAATATAATCCCATTACTCGTGGCAAGAATTACACTACTTCTCCGCTGGGTTTCGACTTGTTGAAGTTCTTTTTGTGATTGTTTTATTTGAGTTTGTATTTCTACCAATCGCTGAATTAAGCCTTCTCTTTCTTTGTTTAGAGCCGCTATATTTGCTTCACCTCTAGCAGTTTCTTGAGCAATCCGTTCTTGTGCAATTTTTACCATTGCTGTAGTTGGATTAATCGCGGCTTTATTTGATTTAACTTTTATTTTAGCGATATCAACGGCTTTTTTTGCAGCTTGTAGTGTTAAGGTTGTCTGTTGAACAACTAGCTGTTTTTGCTCAAATTCTCGGTTGCCAATTGCGCCAATTTGTGCTAATTGTTGATAGCGGTCACGATCTACTTTGGCAAATTCTAAATCAGCTTCAGCTTTTTGTAGATCTACTAATTCTTTTTGGATATTTACCTCCGCTGTCATTAATTCACCTTCAGTATTAATTTTTCGCTCTTCATATTCTCTTTTACTTCTTAATAAATCCTCTTTAGCAGAACCAACAACTCTTTCTATTACTCTTTTTTCAGCCATAATTTGATTATTTAAAGTCCGGTTTTGAGCATAAATTTGTAATATCTGTAATTTACTTTGTTTGATACTTTCTTCTAATTGGCTTTGTTTAATTAGCAATTGCTCAGTATCTAAAAGAGCGATTATTTCCCCTTGCTTAACAATTTGATTTTCTTTGACTAAGATACTTTTAACAGTCCCTTCTATCTTTGATTGGACGACACGAGTTTCACCTACGGGACGAATAATAGCAGCAGCTTTGACGGTGACATTATATTTCACCCATGAAGATAAAAAAATACTAGTAATAACAGTCCCAATTAGAAATACACCTGTTAATGATGTCCAAATACTTATGGGAGGAAGTGAATTATCATTTTCAATTACAGAATTAAATTCTTGATTATCAGTGTAAAGCATGGTTATCTAAATAATGAATGATATATAGGATTCCTATTTGAGTTTTGAACGGGATTTTTTAACCTGTGGGGGATGTGGGGGGGGATGTGGGGGATGTGGGGGATGTGGGGGGAGTGGGGGGGTGGGGGATGTGGGGGGGTGGGGGAAGATTAATATTTATGGTTTTTATGGTTTTTATGATTCATTAACCAGCGTGATGGGTTATTGATCATAGTCACTAAACCAGATAAAACTTGATTATAATTACCATAAAGTTTACGTCCTGTTTCAATATCTAAGTAATTACATTTAACTGTAAATTCTATCCATGTTTGAGTTTCAGCAGATTCAGCTTCACAATCATTTAATTTAGCAACAAAAGCAGCCTCATAACGACGTTTACGCCAAGCTTCTGCCATATTCGCACAAACAGAACGAGAAGAACGACGAATTTGATCTGTTAGAGAATATCTTTCTTCAACAGGAAAATTTTTTGATAACCCAAAAATTTTCATTGCTGCTTCAACAGCAATTTGATAAATTCCCAAATCTCTATGAGATTTAACCATTGATATTGAGTTTGATTCTTCTGAGTTACCAATCATCTTCTTTCTCACCTCCTTTACTCCTTTACTCTTCACTCCCCCTACCTCCCCTACTCCCCCTACTCCCCCCTACCACCCCTACTCTCCCTACTCCCCCTACTCCCCCCTACCTCCCCTACTCCCCCTACTCCCCCTACCTCCCCTACTCCCCCTACTCCCAATTAAGGGGGGTAAACACAAGAGGGAATTAGGGAATTAAAAAATCTAAATGATCTCCTGATTTAGTACGTAAATCCTGTAAAGAACCTTGTAATTTCAACTTACCTTGATCTATTAAAACAATCCAATCAGCACGATTAATTACTTTGGGTCGGTGAGTAATTAAAATCGTTGTTTTTCCTTGACGATATTCAAATAATTGGTCTAAAACTTGGGCTTCACTCACTGGATCAAGTCCGCCAGTAGATTCATCTAAAATGAGAATTGCTGGGTCTGTAACAATGGCTCTAGCTATTGCTAATCTTTGTCTTTGTCCACCGGAAATATTAGCACCAAATTCACCTAAAATAGTTTGATATGTCTCAGGTAACTTACTGATAAATTCATCAGCACCAGCAATTTGACAAGCTTTAACAATCTGTTCAAAGCTAACATAAGGTGCTCCTAATCGGAAGTTTTCGACAATAGAACGATTCCAAAAATGAGCATCTTGGGGAACGAGAACTACCTGTTGACGGAGAGATTCTAAGGAAAGGTCTTGGAGATTATAAATGCCAATTTGTATATTGCCAGATTCAAGTTTATATAAACCGGAAATTAATTTAGATAATGTACTTTTACCACAACCAGATTTGCCAATTAAAGCAATATTTTTACCTCCAGGAATCGTTAAAGAAAAATCTTCTAATAAATCAATTCGACCAGGATAATGAAAGTTTATATTTGTACAAATAATATCAGCATTTTCAGAAATTGTCGCAAAAGGTTTTTTACCATTATCGTCATCTTCTGGAGTGGCATCAATAACTTCTGTTAACCGCCGTACAGCAGTTTTCGCACGGGTAAATTCATCAACAAAATTAATAACTGTACTAATTAACCCAATAAAATTACCATTCATTGAGTTAAAGGCTAGTAATTGTCCAATACTCAGATTTTCAGCCGGATTAATTACTAAATAGCCACCAAACCAAAGTAAAATTACACTACCAATACTAGAAACAAAACCAGAAAATGTATTATTAATAATCCCAATTTGCATTGTCTGAAATGTGAGCCTAGCTAGACGATTAAAGCGATTTTGTAATTCATCCCAAAATTGTCTTCCTGATGTGGTTGTTTTGAGAGTTAATGCACCTTTAAAGGTTTCGACTAAAACCCCTTGGGTTTCGGCTTCTGTAACTAACAGTTCATTAGTTTTTTGCTGTAATTTGGGTTGAAAAATAAATGTAGATATGGTCATTACCACAGAAATTACTAAAGCGGCTGAGGTAAGTTTCCAACTATAAAATAACATAAAAAATAAGGAAATTACCGCAATAAAAAGTTGACTGGGTAAACCAACAACAACTTGAGCAATTAATTGATTAATTTGGTCAATATCTCGCAGCCGACTGACAACTTCACCACTGCGACGGGTTTCATAATAAGTTAATGGTAAACGCAGAATCTGCCGCCCAAATTCTAAGACTAAACCTAATTGCATTCGTTGGGCAAAATGAGCAATTAAGTTAGACTGGACAAATGAAAGACTATGAGAAATAATATTCATGACGACTACAGAAATTACTACTGTAGTCAATAATTTTGTGTCACCTCTAACTAATACATCATCAGTAAGAATTTGCAGTAAAAAAGGGGAAGCTAAAGACAGCAAACCCAAGACTAAATTGAGAGGTAATGCTTGGAATAAAATGCCACGATAAATCCAAACTCGTTGGAAGAAACGCCAAAAACCACCGACCTGATCTTGCTTTTGAGCAAAAAAGCGAATAGGATCTGGTTCTACTAATAATAATAACCAATCTGTCCAAGCTGCTTCTACATCTTGTTTAGAAAGATAACGCAAACCCACTGCGGGGTCTGCAATCAGAAATTTTTTACCTTTTTTACCATATAAAACAACCCAATGATTTCCTTTCCAGTGAATGATTGCTGGTAAGGGGGCTTCATTAATTTTATCTAATATTTCTGGCGAAGTTTTCACGGGATTGGCTTTAAAACCCAGGATTTCCGCGCCTCTTTTTAATCCTAATAAGGTGGTTCCAAATTGCCCAGTTCCGACTGCTTCTCTAATTCTGCTAATGGTAAAAGTCTGACCATAATGTTTAGCGATTGAAGCCAAACAAGCTGCTCCACAGTCTTCTTCGCTGTGCTGTTTAACAAATTCGAGTTTCATAGATAAATCACCTTATACTAAAAGTAGTCAGCGGTCAGTAAGAGAAGTATGAAAAGGCTATGATTTGCCTTTTCGACTACATCATCTTTAACTGATAGCTGACTGACTTCAACTAATTACAAAAGTTCTATAGTAGAACTCTAATTAGCCCGCATAAGCACTACCATAAGAAATACCATCAGCAGAAGCATTACCTCCGTTCAATGTAATTGCAGCCGCAACAGTAGATGTCTTAACAATAGCTGCAGAAAACTTAGGAGGAGTCCGACGAGGAACATTACGACGATGATTATTATTATTAAAACCACCAGCTACGATCGCTTGTTGTTCAACAGATACTTCGGTAAATAAATTAGACATGACTGAATTCTCCTTGATTTGTATTATTGCTTGGGTTTGTTTGCTGCTTGTTTGCCGCTTTCCCCCTCGCTTGTTAATAGAATATCGAGAAGTTATGAGTTAATTCATTCTCATTTTCTGCAAACTTAATTACCAGATTTAGGACTAGAAATTTCCGAAAAATACACGCCAACTCGGCTAAATTCATTTGAACTAATTTCAAGTCTTAGCTAAATTAATTTCTATATAATGTCAGATAGACGAGCAGGATATCATCAATATATGTTTAATATGAAATCTATATCTAGCCAGGAAATAAATTTCCTGGCTAATAGCTCAAGTCAGCTAAAGATGACTAAATAATCTCAAAATTCGTGAGTACACTTTCTGAAAATAGTGCGTTTTAACGCAATTTTGCTATTAGCCTAGAACTTTAGTTCCAGGCGGGTAAGGAACACCAAAGCAAAGATTTTAAGCAAATTGATATCAGATAATCTTTGCTAAGGAATGTGAATTAAATAAGGTGCAAAAGTAGGGTGTGTTAGCGACAGCGTAACGCACCATTCCAGGTTACGTCAGAATTGCAGGTTATTAAATTTGCGTTCCTAACTATAATTTGCAGCGACGGTGTTTTCTGCTCTGACTACGTGGGTAAACAAAGAAATTAAAAATCATATATATGATTTTTATGTTGGTTATATTATTAGAAATTGCAACTAGGTTGTTGTTTCCTATAGCTACAGCATTAGCATTGTTGATATTGCCACCACCACCAATTATGGTTTCTTGTTGTTCAATAGATACTGTAGTAAACAATGGATTAGACATTATTCAAGTTCCTTTAAATTTCAATTATCACCAATCAATCTTATTTTCGTTAATAGATTATATGTTTATGATTATCTTTGTCATGGCTAATTTACGCCAACTTTATTACTAATTTAAGAAATAAATATTTCCGAAAAATACACGCCAATCTGGCTAATTTATTCGATGGAGTTTAAATTCTATGCTATTTTAATATAGTTAGTTTAACGAAACTCAATACCCCTGGCTATCCTATGTCTAATGTTGGGTTATGCCTTCGGCACGCTACGCGAACACTTCGTTCAACCCAACCTACAAAGATCAAATTAATATTCTTTACCATCAGGGGAATGCTAGGATCATAATTCTTTATTCAATGGATAGAAGTGTGAAAAATAAACAATCTGTATAACTAGTATTATCTACAGATTGATAGTAATTATTAACCTATATATAGGAGCCTATTTGATTTCTGAGAGAGTTTTAGTTGAAAATTGATCTTAACAACCTTTTGAAGGATGAGGACTCATTTACAGCCCATATTTTTTTGAGCCATTCTTCTCGTTCTTCTTTTGTCAGTTCTTTCCCATTAGTACGAGAAAAAGAATAATAAGAAAAACTCTCACCACCAACTACTGTTTCTTGTTGCTCAACAGGTACATCATCAAACAATATATCTGACATGGTATAAATCTCCTTGATGTTGAATTAGTGCAAAGGTTGATTACGGCTTTTTAGCTGCTCAAATCTTCACGTGATTAAAATGGTATCTAGGAATAAATAGATAAATCATTATTACTTTCTGCAAGTTTCATTACCAGATTTAGAAATAGATATTTCTGCAAAATACACGCCAATTTAGCTAAATCATTGTCACCAAATAAAAAATTTCTGCTACCATCTTTCATCATTCTAACTAACCAATAGCAGAAGTTGTCTTTTGATGACTAAAAGAACTGGAAAATTTTTGAA
>NZ_VILC01000082.1:0-19866 GCF_009712065.1 Aphanizomenon sp. UHCC 0183
AATGGAAGATTTAATACTTATAGGAAAATAGTCAAAGATAAATATAGCCAAATAAAAGTACACATTAACAACTATAATATTTTCGATGATCCTGAACAAATAGAGGTGAATTATCATTATCTTGATGATCCTAAAGAGACAGAGAAAATATTAGGAAGAATCGAAACATTATTTGGTGAGTATAGCTTATTAACAGAGCTTGATGATTTTTATAATAAAAAGAAAATTGAATTTGATGCACTTTGGCAAGATCAAGAGTTGGGGTGAGAATTCGTTATCAATGGCAGGCAAAATGCCTGCCCCACAACAGTTGTATTTTACCCTTCTATTGCGTCTTTAATCCATTGTTGCAATGTATTGATCACTTCGTCAATGACAATTTCTTGAGATTCACGGGTTGCGCGTTTGACTACTTCGACTTTACCATTTGTAATGGCTCTGCCTGTGACGATTCTGAAGGGGATACCGATTAAATCAGCATCTTTGAATTTAACACCTGCTCGTTCGTCTCTGTCATCTAATAAGGTTTCTACTCCTGCTTGGTTGAGTTCTGTGTAAAGTTTTTCGGCAACGGCGATTTGTTGGGCATCTTTAATGTTAGGAATGGTGATGATGGCGTGATAGGGGGCGATCGCTACTGGCCAAATTATGCCATCTTTATCATAGGATTGTTCTACGGCTGATTGTGCTAACCGAGACACACCCACACCATAGCAACCCATGACTAAAGGCTTTTCTTCCCCTTGTTCGTTGGTATAAGTTGCACCCATCGCTTGGGAGTATTTTGTCCCCAGTTGGAAGATGTGACCGGCTTCGATGCCTCTAGCTGTTTGTAGGGTTTGGTTTGGGTCGTGCAGGGAGCGATCGCCTAATTTTGCTTTACGAATATCTACGGTTAGTGCAGGTAACTTAAATTGCTCACCCCAATTTGCGCCAACTACATGAAAACCAGCTTCATTTGCACCAGTGACAAAGTTTTTTAACTCCACAGCGGTTTTATCCACCAACCGCACAAACTGAGAATTTACCTGTTTATTGACCGCAATATAATCATCACTAACATCTGGTGCGATATAACCTAAAGGTAAAGATTTAGCTTTCCACGTTTCTTGGGCTTCGGCATTTGGTACAGTTAAAGTTAGGATAGTTTTAGCACCAAATTCAGGAGCTAATTTAGTTAATTCATTTTGTAATTTAACTTCATTAATTTCCTGATCTCCGCGAATATTTATTAACACCAAAACAGTTAAACCGTTATCATAAACAGTTTGATATAAAACGTTTTTAACAATTTGGGTAGGAGAACATTTGAGGAAATTACAAACTTTGTCTATAGTTTCTGTTCCCGGAGTTGACCGTTTTTCGTAAGTTGTAAAAGGTGAAGTTTCCGCTTCCGCAGGTAAAGAAACTGCTTTTTCTACGTTTGCTGCATATTTACCATCTTCAGTGTAGAGAACTTCATCTTCTCCCGCATCTGCTAAGACCATAAACTCTGTTGAACCAGAACCACCAATAGCCCCAGAATCAGCTTCTACAGCCCGAAAAGCCAAACCAGAACGCCGCAACATATTACTATAAGCAGTATACATTTCCTGGTAAGTTTTTTTCAAACTTTCTTCATCAGCATGGAAAGAATAACCATCTTTCATAATAAATTCTCGTCCGCGCATTAAACCGAAACGGGGACGAATTTCATCACGAAACTTAGTTTGTAATTGATATAAATGTACAGGTAATTGACGATAGGAACGAATCATATCACGGGCAACAGTTGTAATTACTTCCTCATGAGTTGGGCCAAGTCCTAATTGTTGTTCCCTTCTATCAACCAGAGAAAACATAATTCCCTCAGCCTTAGTATAAGTATCCCATCTTCCCGACTCCTGCCATAATTCCGCAGGTTGTAATTGTGGTAATAAACATTCTTGTGCGCCGGTAGCATTCATTTCTTCCCGGACAATTTGGGAAACCTTTTGCAAAACCCGCCACATTAGGGGAAGATAAGCATAAATCCCACTACCAATGCGACGGATATAACCAGCACGGAGTAACAATTTATGGCTAGGGATTTCCGCATCAGCAGGATCATCCCGTAGCGTAACAAATAACATTTGTGATAATCGCATTGTTTTTACCTTTACTTGCTAATTTTGCCAATTATTGAAGATTAACCTATGTCATACCAAATTAAAATGAAGCTCCATAGAATAAGATTTCCAGAATAATTAACCGCAGATGAACGCAGATAAACGCAGATAAATATGAATGATTGTTATTCTGTGCAGCCTCACATAAAATTGGTATCACCTGTCACTTGTTATAACTTGAGGAGATAATTACTGTGTCTGAAGCAATGTATCAAGCACAACCACCTTTAGAATTTATTCCGCCAGCTTTTAACCCTTTGTTGTTAAAGTTGGTACATTTAGTTCTACCTAACTGGATTCGCTGGAAAACACCTATTAGCAACATTGAAGCAGACAATGTTGAAACTTTGGCGGATTGCTATCAACGGTTTCAGGATGGTAAAATCCGGTTTATGTTGGCGTTTCGTCATCCTCAAACAGCAGACCCTCTTTGTTTAACTTATTTACTGTCCCAAATCTTGCCTAAAGTAGCACGAGTTGGGGGTACACAGCTACAATATCCGCTTCATGCCCATTTTATCTATGATCGGGGCATTCCTCTCTGGGCTGGTGATCATGTGGGTTGGGTAATTTCCCACTTGGGGGGAACTCCGATTCAACGCGGTAAAGCTGATTGGACTGGATTGCGTTCGGTGCGGGATTTGTATGTCAATGGTCAGTTTCCGATGGCTGCTGCGCCAGAAGGTGCTACAAATGGTTTATCGGAGATTATTAGTCCCTTAGAACCGGGTATCGCACAGATGGGTTTTTGGTGTGCGGAAGATTTGCAAAAAGCGGGAAGAGATGAGGAAGTTTTAATTTTACCAATTGGCATTAAATATAGTTATGTCAATGAACCTTGGGATAATATAGCAAATTTGTTAACTGAATTAGAAGCGGCTAGTGGTTTATCTGTGAATCAAGAGAAAACTGAGGCTTCTTTTGCTGCGCTTTATCCCCGATTATTAGGGTTAGCTGAACATTTATTATCGGTAATGGAGCAATTTTATACTAAATTTTATCATCAAACATTACCAGATGAAAAAATTACTAATGGGGAAATTATAGATAGAAATGAAGCTTTAGCTTATCGTTTACAAGCTGTGATGAATATTGCTTTATTTATTGCTGAACAATATTTTGATTTACCATCTAGGGGGAATTGGAATGATAGATGTAGACGGGTGGAACAAGCCGGTTGGAATTATATATTTAGGGAAGATTTTAAGGATATTAAATCATTATCACTCATTGAGAAAAGTTTGGGAGATAGAGTTGCTGAAGAAGCATATTTTCGGATGTGGCACATGAGATTAGTTGAGAGTTTTGTGGCTGTTTCTGGGATGTATATCCGCGAAAAACCAACGGTGGAAAGATTTGCAGAAATGACTTTACTTTTATGGGATATGGTTAATAAAATTAAGGGAAATATTTCTTTAAATCGTCCACAATTGGGTAAGCAGCAGGTGAAGATAACTGTGGGTGAACCGATTTCTATTTCTGAACGTTATTCTGGTTATAAAAGTAGTCGAGTTGCTGCTAGACAATCGGTGGCTGAGTTGACGACTGATTTACAGCAGGTTTTGGAGGATTTGGTGGATAAGGGATAATTTTTTTTCTCACGCAGAGGCGCAGAGGCGCAGAGAGAAATTAAGAGTGTGATCTAAATCCCCAACTTCTAGAGTTGAGGATTTGGGTTAGTTATTTGGCACTATTTTTTAATTCGTTCCATGCTTTGACAACTTTATCTAGTTTGTTTGGTATTTGAGATTGCGAGATGTCATTATATTGGGTTGTGGCTTTTTGACTGGTTAGGGTATAGGTGATATAATCTGCTGAACCTGGAGGTGCGGGGAAACTCAATTTGTTGAATTGTTCAAATTTGTCTTGGGTTAATAATTTTTCAAATTGTTTAACTTGTTCTCCAGTAACTTTTTTGATACTACGCTCTGAGTCGTTAGCATCACCTGTTTTTGTTCGTATCAGTTGACCGTCTTTTAGTAAAACTGTTTCATAGGTTTTTCCAGCTATTCCCCCACTGGTAATTTCTCTAAATACTCCGTTTTTGTCTAATGGTGGTGGTAATTCATTGGCTGGAATTGGTACGGATTGGATGGTTTTAACGTCTTTGTTACAGCAATTTCCAATCTTATGAGGTACATCTTAGCCCCCTCATCGCTTGCGGGGAGGGGGTTGGGGGTGGGGTTCTTGTTCCGGGTTTGATGACAATTTGCTGTAACTTGATACTGTTGGTGGCTGGGATTAGCAACAACAGGCATAGATTTGAAAGTTATTACACTACCTAAAGATAGAATTGTGGTGAATATGAGGATATTTTTCATGATTTCCTTTGTCAGAATACAAGGATGATCAATTGTTATTGACGTTGGGTATTTTTAGATTGTTTCTTTTTGTCTGAATTAGAATTTATAGGATTTAAGGATGAAAATATTATACTTCATGAAGCATCATCACCAGCCTGGGAATAAATTCCCAGTCTTATAGCGAAAGTCCGTTAAAACGGACTAAAAGAATTTTGCAGTTTAGAGGGTGTTTGAAAAGTTATGGTTGATGTATCAAATATTTTTTACCCCACCCTAACCCTCCCCTTGTAAAGGGGAGGGAACTGGATTTTTATTGTTTCCCCCCTTTACAAGGGGAAAGGGGGGTAGCAATGTGATGAAAATTACGGAATACCACTTTTCAAACATCCTCTTAGAGTTTATAATTAAAATACAGTGTAATATTGTCCATAACCTAGTAAATAACATAAATAATTATGAATGTACAACTTGTGGACTCCCTTGTAGAAATTGTTTCCAAATTAACTCCCGAAGATCAGAAACTTTTCTTATCTAAACTTTCTCATATCAATATAATTCTGCCAGCAGAACAGCAAAATTTAACATCAGCAGAAAAAGTAGCACAATTTCAGGAATGGTTATCTCAATTTCCTCAAAGTAGTATTACTCTATCAGATGAATCACTGCGTCGAGAAAATATTTATGATGATAGAGGAATATGAAAAGCTATTTACTTGATACCAATATTATTCTTAGATTTGCATATTCTTAATCTCTGGAATATAACCTTATACAGAATACTATTTCTGAAATTTTATTACAAGGTGGTCAATGTTTTATTACCTCTCAAGTAATTATTGAATTTTGGGTCGTTGCTACTCATCCTGTTAATGTTAATGGATTAGGATGGACTGTAGAACAAACAACTCCAGCAGTACAATCTACTATCTAGCCGAAGTCGAGGCAGAGCCTCTATGATAGCATTCCCAGTCAGAGACTGGGAACGAGATAACGAGATAATTCAAGCAAGATAGTATACTTTGTGACGCTACATCAACCACTTAAATGATTCTCTAGCAAAGATGCGATCGCCTCTGGATGAGCTTTTTTGTATTGTTTTTTACCTAACATCAAAACACAATTGGGAGCGCTGCTACAGCGTTTTTGACAATCGGTATGTTCAATAGTGACTTTATCAGATAAACCGCGATCGCCTAAAGTTTTTTCTAAGTCTGATAATAACCCCTTTCCACCCCGTTTCATGCAACCAGATTTTTGACATACCATAATCTTGGCTTTAGGTTGAGGAAGAGGAAGGGGATTTTTGACAAGACAAAAACCAACCGCTTGAATTTGATAAGCTTCCAGTTTCAGTTTATTATTACGTGGGTTTAATCTACTAATAGCATCTATATTAATTTGTTCACCAGGGACTAAAGATAAACCTAGAGAACAACGTAAATTTTTAGGAATTTTAATTTTGATATTTCCTCCAGGAATTGCTAACTGTAAATATTTATATTTCTCAGTTTTTTTACCCGCAAATCCTAAAAACTGCCCTTCAATATTCAATTCCGATAAAGCCAAATATTTTTCACCCATTTCTGATAACCCAATTTTTTCAAGAGGAAATAATAATTCATGTCCCCCTCCCCGCAAGCTACAGTGTACACAGAAGTTATCGAATTACCATTATTCCTCAAATTACCCCACCCTAACCCTCCCCTTGTGAAGGGGAGGGAACTAATTTTTCCGGTTTCCCCCCTTTATAAGGGGGGATTAAGGGGGGTAATTTAACTTGTGTGTACACCGTAGTCCCGCAAGCGGGGTGGGGTTCTTCTATCTCACTAACCCGAAAACCGTTAGGACTGACGGCTGAATGATAGCATTTTAAGGAAGGCGTTTAGCTTCTAAAGTTACGGGTAAACGACTTTTATCGGGAAATTCACTAAATTCTAATTCCCAACCATTAGTTAAAGTGAGAATTTTACCTGCTTCACCATCTCTTTCTTTGACTACTTCTTCTTCTAAATCTTTTTTAGGGACGTAGACAACTAAAGTACCAGCATCATTCATTCGGAGCATTACTTTCATGTGTTTCCTCAGCAGATTCTAGTTCTCTTTTTCGACAACCGATGATGTACCCTGTTTCCAAAAAATGTACAGCATAGATATAATAAGCTTGCAAAAATGTGCCAATGCTGGAGACATAACCAACATCACCAATTTTTGCTAAAACTTCCCCAATTTCTCTACCGGGAAAAGTTCCATCGTTTTTGATTAGTTTCTTAACTCGAACTTTTTGACCAATTTCAAAAATGGGTTGCGAGTCCAGTTCTATTTCATCACGTTGCATGGGAATACCTTTTTTCGCTGACTAAATTTAATAATTCTTCTGTAGTGAGACTGCGTTTTTTAAGGATTGATTGCTGACGGACTACATCTAAAATAGCTTGGGTTTCTTGAGAATCGAGAAAGATTCCATGCTGTTCTAAGAGATTAGATAATGAATGCCGACCAGAATGTTTACCTATGACTAAACGCCGTTCCCAACCCACATCTTCAGGAGCATAAGGTTCATAAGTAACGGGGTTTTGCAGAACACCATGAGCATGAATACCAGACTCATGAGCAAAGGTATTTTCACCCACAATTGCTTTCCAAGGTTGAACATTAGCGCCGGAAGCTTTAGCGACTAATTGAGATAGTTTTAACAAGTGTTGAGTTTGAATTCCCAAGTCAACACCGTAAATACATTTTAGAGCCATAATTACTTCTTCTAAAGCTGCATTTCCGGCTCTTTCTCCTAGTCCATTAACGGTAGTATTTACAGATACAGCACCAGCTTTGATTCCAGCTAAGGCGTTAGCAGTTGCTAGTCCAAAATCATTATGGGTGTGAATCTCAATAGGAATTGATAGAGTTGATACTAAATGCTTAACTTTAAGGTGAGTTCGGAAGGGATCAAGTACCCCAACTGTATCACAAAACCGAAACCGAGATGCTCCCCATTCTTGTGATAACATGGCAACATCTTGGAGAAAATTTTCGTCGGCTCTAGAAGAATCTTCGCCACCAACTGATACCCAAAGACCTTGATCTAAGGCGAAGCTAATACAGTCTTTGAGCTTTTGTAAACTTACTCGCCATTGTCCATGAAATTTAGCGGCAATTTGCACTCCAGACACAGGAATAGCAATATGTACCCGCTCTAGTCCACAGGCTATAGAAGCTTTTATATCTGATAATACAGCGCGATTCCAACCTAATAGTTTAGCGTTTAAATCTAAGTTACGAATGGCAACAATGGCGCGAATTTCTTCTTCTCCCATTGCCGGAATTCCCACCTCTAATTCATGGACACCAATGGTATCTAGGAATTGAGCGATCGCTACTTTTTCTTCTAAGTTAAAAGCAACACCTGCTGCCTGTTCCCCATCACGTAATGTCGTATCATTAATCATGATTTGATACATTTTCAACATCCCTCTAGCGGAGTTTTTTGTAATATCCTTGTTCGCTACAATTCTTCATGGTGGTAGATGGGCAATAAATTATAAATTGAGCGAATAAATCATGAATCATGATTTACGATCCTTAATTATTAATCAAATATTTCTGTTGCATCTGTATGACAAGAAACAAAAGATAAGTATAATTTATCCAATATTTCTGGTGGTATTATTTGTGGATTTTGTTAATAGCCAATAACCCAGACAGATATTAGTAAATCCTGTAAAAAATAACATACTCATACCAGCAATCAAACTAAGTAGGTTAGCATTGAAAATTGTCGTTTTGGGAAGGCAAGAGTGAAGAAGCTTTGGGTGATTTTACTTTTCTTTACACACTTTGGTTTTATTGTGTTCACCTACTTAGTAATCATAATTATTACCTCTTATGTTTACTGGTAATTTTTCATCTACCTCAATTCAGGATGTTCTGCAAGCCAATCAAAAATTCTGTCTAGTTGTTGCAAATCCACTAAACCATATTGCCAAAGCAGCATCGGTAAAGGTCCATGATTGAACTCAGGATGTCGTGTTGCTACAGCAATATCAGCCTGGGAAAGTGCCAGTTCTTTTTGGAGAAATTGCAGTAACTTCCTATCAATACTATTAATCACCATAATTGGACATTGACAATTGAAATCAACATAAGGTACAAGTTATTCCCATCAGCAATTACTAATTTTTTAGTTTTAGTAAACTGGGTGAACCTTAGCTTATGTGAATTATCTGGAATATGCAAGATAGTTTGTGAGTGAATAATGACTTGAGATCAATCAGACTTGCATTAAAAATTAACCTCTGATATGCTTTGGATTAGACAGGGCTAGAATTATTAATTGTTATCAGTCGTACTAATCAAAAAAACATGATTGTTTCCAGCAATCTTTACTCAACACCGTTACACAAACAATTCTCTAACCATGTCACCAATTGATGACGAGAAGCAAAAAATTGCATCAATGTACTACGAACAAGAATCGCTTCTTCTAGGTTATTAACTTGCACGCGCAAAGACCCATCCGGGGGACAGGAACAGGAAATCATCAACTCTTGCAACCGATGATAAATACACCATCTATCACCTAAAGGAACTTGCAAAATTTGTTCACCGACAGTTAAAAAGTTACAATTTGGTGACATCAGTAATTCACAATTTATGGAGTTAACTTTATTGATCATCTTGGTGATGATTAGTGAGAGTTTGGACTTGTTGTTCTAACTGCTCAATCCGCGAGAGTAAAGAACGAATCACACCTGCCTCTATATCGGGTAATTTGCCATGTTCTAAGGGGGAAATGCGGTTACTAGACTTACAGCGATTTCCAATCATATAAGGTACATCTTAGCCCCCTCATCGCTTGCGGGGAGGGGGTTGGGGGTGGGGTTCTTGTTCCGGGTTTGATGACAATTTGCTGTAGGAGCAATAATCCGTCCAGGAATGCCCACCACAGTGGCATCTGGAGGCACATCACGCAGGACAATTGAACCTGCACCAATACGGACGCGATCGCTAATTTGGATATTTCCTAATACTTTCGCACCCGCACCGACAACAACATTACTACCCAATGTCGGATGACGTTTACCGCTTTCTTTGCCAGTTCCTCCCAATGTTACACCCTGATAAATGAGTGTATAATCTCCCACAATGGCAGTTTCACCAATGACAACACCCATGCCATGATCAATAAATACACCCTTACCAATTTTTGCTCCTGGATGAATTTCAACACCTGTGAAAAATCGTCCCCAATGAGAAATCAACCGGGGAATAAAACTCACATTGTGGATATGTAACCAATGTGCAAGACGATGTAAACACAGAGCATGAAAGCCGGGGTAACAAAATATGACCTCTAACCAATTACGTGCTGCTGGATCACGCTCAAAAATAATCCAAAAATCACTGATTAATGGTTCTAAAAAAAATCTAAAACCTTCATGTTTACGTAGCTTTGTATTTACAGTCTCAGTCTTAATGATCCTGTTTAATGACTGGTGCATTGGTATTGTTAGGTGAAAAAATCCTGTACTGTTTTCATGCTTATATCAGATAACTTCCAAACAGACAGAATTAGCAACGCAGATTAGATTTATTAAATTTATTAAGCTTGTACTCAATATGTTTAACTGCCTATTTAACAGAACTTTACATTTTCTCTTGGGGTAGGGGTACTAGCTTTTGATCACAGGGGTACTGGTATTTTCAGATCAGGGATGCAGCTTTTTTGTACTCACCAGAAACCTCTTAACCTGTAGGACTTTACAGCTATTTAGGCAAGATATTCTTCCATATATTTAGTTGTACTCATTTCCTGATAAACACTGTTTTGATGACAGTAAATATAGATTTTATGTATTACCTACTACTATTATTATTTTATTATTTTGGTAGTGGAAAGGTGGATTTCTTTATTTTATTTTCGGATTTGTTTGCTGTATGTGGGGATACAAAATGAAAAGACAATAACTTTGAGATACAGCAAATTGTCATCAAACCCGGAACAAGAACCCCACCCCCAACCCCCTCCCCGCAAGCGATGAGGGGGCTAAGATGTACCTTATATGATTGGAAATCGCTGTAAGTGGTGAGACAGAATTAATTACACAATGTCATTGCGTAAGCGTTGCGTGGCGTTAGCCATATGGAACGAAGTGAAATGAAGCAATCGCAACGGTTGTGATTGCTTCCCTTCGCTCGCAATGACTGTAAATATTTTTGTCCAATTACTTATAGGTAGGACTTATGCAAGTGTCACACTAAAAATCTGTTGTAGGGTGTGGTTCGACAAGCTCACCAACCACGTCAGACTGCATAAATCCCGCAAATAAACAGATTGTTGACATCTGACGCACCTGACGACTGAACCCGTCATTTTCTGGTTGACAAAGCTGTGTGATGGTTGATAAAGGTATCTGTATAGCTGAGTTTGCAAAAAAAGAACAGTGTCGTCGGGATAATACTCAAAAAGTTTCAGAATTGGAATAAATAATGTAACTGTTCATTTTTTTACCCGAAAAATGGATAAAAAAGGAACGGAAATTTGATGCAGCGTAACCCACTGTTAATTAATAATTGTAGGTTACGCTGTCTCTAGCTAAGAACCAAAGAAATATTTCATCTTAATCTTAATATCAGTATTAGTTTTAGATACAGTAACAGCCGAATCATTAAACTTAGGCGGTCCAGTGAAAACCTCTGGATTATTAGAAAACCCAAAACCTTCTATGGGCGCACCAAAAGAACCAGTATCGAGATTACCATTTTCATTGGCATCATGAATTAATGCAACAGCATAACTACCCGCTCTCAAGTTATCGAAAGTCAGTTTTTGAGATATTTTTGTGATCTTGATACATTGGGATTGTAAAGCATTTTTACTATCAGTAGGAAATCCCTGACTTTTATCAAAAAGCGTAGCACAAATTTGTCCAGATTTGTTTCTGAGTCCCTCTACTTCAATTGTCAGACTACTATTCAACTCTGCCTTAGCATTAGCTAAAAAGAGCAAATTTCCCAATATAGGGAGTAGTAACATTAGCCCCAGACTTGATGTTTTATGCAACGCAATCTTTAACTTTTTCTTCATTAATTTACCCTCTATTAAATAGGACTAATATTTTACCTAGCCATATTGTCAAGTTAGATTTTCTGAATTACCTAACAGACACTTTTGTAAATATAACAGAAAGTAACGAAATGTCAAAAATCAATAACTAAATCTGCATTCAGCAACTTTACCGAATCCAAATTTTGAGAACTACAAACATCCGTCACGTCAGCTACAGAGATATCTTTATACTAATCCGATAAGTCTATTTAAGCTTACACTACGTAGAAATAAATTAAAGCTAGTAGTTCGTCAAATTTATTTTGACGGGTAATGATCGGAAAAAACTTCTGTTCTCCCCTACCCCCCTACCTCCCTTACCTCTCTTCTCCCCCTGCTTGCCTTCACCCGTCATTTTCGGGTTGACAGACTACTAGTAAGGTAACAGTATCCGCTTCATAATTATCATCAAGATGGATAACAAGGGAGTATCCCAAATATGCAAATTTACCCAAAATATAGAATCCATGCGGCTGGAAGTCACGACTACACAGGCAAAACCCACCTGCGTGGGTTTTAAATTTCCCTAGTCCCAGTAGGCGGACTTTGTTTGTAAGTAATTGGACAAAAATATTTACAGTCATTGCGAGCGAAGGGAAGCAATCACAACTCTTGCGATTGCTTCATTTCACTTCGTTCCATATGGCTAACGCCACGCTGCGCTAACGCAATGACATTGTGTAATTAATTCTGTCTCACTACTTATAGCCGTGATTTCCAATCGCCAGCTTATTTCTGCAAAATTGGGATGCTCCCGATAATAATAGCTTTGATCACATTTTTCCTAATGTGCTTTGTTTACTATATTTATAGCGTAGTGATGGGGGAAAGTTCATGGCTAACATAATTATCAATATCATCAAAAAATAATGATCAAAAAATTAAATCTTTTGCAAATCATCTGCATTAATATAGATGTTGCAATTAGGTTGTATTTATTGTATAGCAAGCAATACAGCTATAAAAATATCATTAATAATCGAAAACTTAAAAAAATATAAATTGCATTTTTACTCTAAAAAAAAATGATAGGTTGTATACAGAATTGAATTTCGCACGTATCTGGAGTAATCGGGTTGATTTTACTCCAGTTTTTTAACCTCAAATCTCTGAATAACAAGAGTTTCTAGGAGAATTTCCAGGAAAGTTGAGTACAGTCGAATATCAAGAAAATTCGCTAAAAATATAGCCAAAACCCTTACAGATATTGAGTTTGAGATGAGTACAAAGAAATCCTGAACCCCTAACTATAAATACTCGTACCCCTAACTATAAATACTCGTACCCCTACCCGAAAAAATCTTTTTTAATTTTTGTATCGTTGCAATGCAAGGATTTAAGGATTTGAGTACAAACATAATAAATCCAATAAGTTCTATCCTGGTGTAAACCAAGGAGGGCAAAAAAAAGGGCTGCTATAAATCATTTATCGCCAATCACTTAACGCTCCTTAACAAAACCAAGTTAGTAGTCAAAAGTGAGTGGAGGGATGAGATTAGCACCATGTCTAAAATAATTTAGGTATTGGCAGTAGTAAAAGCATCTCCCACAGTGGCTCTCAAGTCCACCTCCAACAGCGAAATTCAATGACACTACCTGCTACAGATATTCTCACCTCCGACTTTCAGAATGCCATTATCACCCCCGCTACATCTGCTGCTTGCGGTTGCGACAGCACCACAACTCCAGAAATGGACGAAAAACTCATAGAACGCATTTCTAAACACCCTTGCTATAGTGAAGAGGCTCATCATCACTATGCACGGATGCACGTTGCCGTCGCTCCAGCTTGCAATATTCAATGTAACTATTGTAACCGCAAGTATGACTGCGCTAACGAAAGTCGTCCTGGAGTAGTGAGTGAATTACTCACACCGGAAGAAGCTGCACATAAAGTGTTAGTAATTGCCGGAAAAATTCCCCAAATGACTGTATTGGGAGTTGCCGGTCCTGGTGATCCTTTGGCTAATCCAGAAAAAACTTTTCGGACTTTTGAATTAATTGCAGACAAAGCACCAGATATTAAATTGTGCTTATCCACAAACGGTTTGATGCTGACAGAACATATTGATCGCATCAAACAATTAAATATAGATCACGTTACTATTACCCTTAATACCATTGACCCCGAAATAGGCGCACAAATCTATTCCTGGGTTCACTATAAACGCAAGCGTTACAGAGGGGTAGAAGGAGCAAAGATTCTCCTAGAAAAACAGTTGGAAGGATTGCAAGCTCTCAAAGAAGCTGATATCTTATGCAAAGTTAATTCCGTGATGATTCCGGGAATTAATGATCAACATTTGGTAGAAGTTAATAAGGCTATTCGTGAGAGAGGCGCATTCTTACATAACATTATGCCGCTAATTTCTGCACCAGAACATGGGACTCATTTTGGTTTAACTGGTCAACGTGGACCAACAGGAAAAGAACTGAAGGAAGTCCAAGATAATTGCTCTGGTAACATGAAAATGATGCGCCACTGTCGCCAGTGTCGAGCCGATGCGGTAGGATTATTAGGAGAAGACCGTAGCCAAGAATTTACTAAAGATAAGTTCATGGAAATGGCTCCAGAATATAACTTTGAAACCCGTCAAGAAGTTCACGAAGGGATTGAGAAATTTAGAGAAGAAATTAAGGCTGCCAAAGATAAAGCATCAACTGGCAAAAAATCTGCTAATAGTCCTAAAATCTTAGTTGCAGTAGCAACAAAAGGTGGTGGATTAGTTAACCAACACTTCGGACACGCGAAGGAATTTCAAGTGTATGAAGTTGATGGCAATGAAGTTCGTTTTGTTAGTCACCGCAAGATTGATCAATATTGTCAAGGTGGTTACAGCGAAGAAGCTACCGCAGACAATATAATGAAGGCAATTGCAGATTGTAAAGCAGTCTTGGTATCAAAAATAGGCAATTGTCCCAAGGAAAAATTAGAAGCAGCAGGAATAAAAACTGTTGAAGCCTATGATGTAATTGAAAAGATTGCTTTAGAATTTTACGAGCAATATGTTCAGGCTAATGGGTAATTCAATTTTGGATTTTGGATTTTGGATTTGATAGACTCCAATCTAAAATCCAAAATCTAAAATCTAAAATCTCCGAGGTAAATAATCATGGCTTACGAAATTACTAGCCAGTGTATTTCCTGCAAGTTGTGTTTATCTGTTTGTCCTACCGGTGCAATTCAAGAAGTTGACGGTAATTACTGGATTGACTCTAAACTTTGCACAAATTGCGCTGGTAGTATTCACACTGTACCTCAATGTAAAGCCAGTTGTCCTACTGTTGATGGTTGCGTTAAACAACCTAGTGATTATTGGGAAAGTTGGTTTGCTACTTACAACCGGGTTTTAGCAAAGTTAACCAATAAACAAGACTATTGGGAAAATTGGTATAAGTCCTATTCTCAGAAGTTTTCCGAACAGTTGCAAAAGCATCAAGGAGAAGCAGTTATATAGGTGACAGGGGACAGGTGACAGGTGACAGGTGACAGGGGACAGGGGACAGGTGACAGGTGACAGGTGACAGGTGACAGGTGACAGTTAAGTAATGGGACAGAATTAATTACACAACTGATTTTTCTGTTCCCTGTTCCCTGTTCCCTGTTCCCTGTTCCCTCTCTCAACGAGTGAATTTAATTTTGTACTACTTACAGCGATTTCCAATCATATAAGGTACATCTTAGCCCCCTCATCGCTTGCGGGGAGGGGGTTGGGGGTGGGGTTCTTGTTCCGGGTTTGATGACAATTTGCTGTAACAGGGAATAGGGAATATTTATATTTATCTTTATTCCGACTCCTGATAGCGTGGCGTTAGCCATAATCCTGACTCCTGACTCCTGACTCCTGACTCCTGACTCCTGACTCCTTCTTTATCACTTTATACTTTTATAGAGAAAATCATGCAAAATAATTGTATCTATCTTGATAATAATGCCACCACTAAAATAGATCCTCAAGTTGTTGAGGCGATGATGCCTTATTTGACGGACTATTATGCTAATCCTTCTAGTATGCACACTTTTGGTGGACAACTTGGGAAGGCTGTAAAAACAGCTAGAGAACAAGTTGCTGCTTTACTCGGAGCAGATGAATCAGAAATTGTTTTTACCAGTTGCGGAACTGAGGGTGATAATGCTGCTATTCATGCGGCGTTATTAGCTCAACCTGAAAAACGTCACATCATCACTTCCCAAGTAGAACATCCGGCAGTTTTAAATGTCTGCAAACAATTAGAATCCAAAGGTTATCAAGTTACTTATTTGTCAGTAAATGCTAAGGGACAAATAGATTTGAGTGAGTTAGAAGCTTCTCTAACTGGTAATACTGCTTTGGTGACAGTAATGTATGCCAATAATGAAATCGGCACTATCTTTCCAATTGAAGAAATTGGTGCTATGGTTAAGGAATACGGCGCTCTCTTCCACGTTGATGCAGTGCAAGCGGTAGGCAAAATATCCTTGAATATGAAGACCAGCACCATAGATATGTTAACTATATCTGGTCACAAAATTCATGCTCCTAAAGGTATTGGTGCTTTGTATGTGAGACGTGGGGTTCGTTTCCGTCCTCTATTAGTTGGTGGACACCAAGAACGAGGACGCAGAGGCGGTACAGAGAACGTTCCGGGAATTATTGCTTTAGGAAAAGCTGCGGAATTAGAACTGTTACATTTAGAAGAAGTAACTCAGAGATTAACAAAGTTGCGTGATTATTTGGAACAGTCTCTTCTAGCTAAAATTCCTGATTGTGAAGTAAATGGTGATGCCAAAAATAGATTACCAAATACTACGAATATCGGGTTCAAATATATTGAAGGTGAAGCAATTTTGCTTTCTTTAAATAAGTACGGTATTTGCGCTTCCTCTGGCTCTGCTTGTACTTCTGGCTCTCTAGAACCTTCTCATGTTTTACGAGCTATGGGTTTACCTTACACTACTTTACATGGTTCGATTCGCTTCAGTCTTTCTCGCTACACAACTGAAGCTGAAATTGATCAAGTAATTGCCGTAATGCCGGAAATTGTTGACCGTCTTCGAGCTTTATCTCCCTTCAAAAATGATAATGCTGATTGGTTACAACAACAGTCAATGGTCAGTAGTCATTAGTAGTTAGTCATTAGTCAGTGGTCAGTTTTCATTTACTACTAACTAATGACAAATCACCAATCCAAAATCTAAAATCCAAAATCTAAAATTAACTATGTGGGACTACACTGATAAAGTATTAGAGTTATTTTACGATCCTAAAAACCAGGGTGCAATTGAAGAAACTGGCGAAGCTGGTGTGAAGGTGGCAACCGGTGAAGTAGGAAGTATTGCTTGTGGTGATGCTTTAAGATTACATTTGAAAGTTGAAGAAGCAACAGATAAAATTCTTGATGCCCGTTTTCAAACTTTCGGTTGTACAAGTGCGATCGCATCTTCAAGCGCTTTAACTGAAATGGTCAAAGGTTTGACTTTAGATGAAGCTTTAGGAGTAACAAATAAGGAAATCGCTGATTATTTAGGTGGTTTACCTGAAGCAAAAATGCACTGTTCTGTTATGGGTCAGGAAGCTTTAGAAGCTGCCATTTATAATTATCGTGGTATTCCTCTAGAGGCACATGACGATGAAGAAGGTGTCCTCATCTGTAGCTGTTTCGGAATAACTGATGCTAAGATTAAGAAAGCAGTTGCACAAAACAATCTCTTCAGTGCAGAGCAAGTAACAAATTATGTAAAAGCTGGTGGCGGATGCGGTTCCTGTTTAACGAAGATTGATGATATAATAAGAGAAGTAAAGCAGGAAGCCGCCAACAAAAATCTCCACAGCTACAAGGCGAAAGCTAAAACAGAAATTCCTAGTTCAGAGCAAAAAAGACCATTAACTACAGTTCAAAAAATTGCCCTGATTCAAAAAGTATTAGATGAAGAAGTCCGACCCGTTTTAATCGCCGATGGGGGAGATGTAGAACTTTATGATGTCGAAGGCGATAAGATTAAAGTAATTCTTAAAGGTGCTTGCGGTTCATGTTCTAGCAGCACTGCTACTTTAAAGATTGCGATTGAAGCGAGATTACGCGATCGCATCAGTAAAGAAATTATTGTCGAAGCAGTTTAGAAAAAAACAGCTAATGGTAAGGGTTTACGCCGTAAACCCCTACAACTGACAAAGAAAAAAATCCTTACAACCTCATAAATACTATGAACACCACTCGATTTTCTGTAGAGCGATCGCCTCCATAGATAGCGACGTTCTACAAACGCTCACCGCCGTAGAACTTTGGCCGTGAGAACCAACAGACAAAACCACCAATCAACTAATTCTAGGAAACACGAACAATGACTGAAGAAAAAATTAGACAGATAGCTTTCTACGGCAAGGGCGGTATCGGTAAATCTACCACTTCTCAAAATACTTTAGCCGCTATGGCTGAAATGGGTCAACGCATCATGATCGTAGGTTGCGATCCTAAAGCTGACTCTACTCGTTTTAACAATATGGACATTATTTACACCCACTTTCAGCCAATTTTTTAGGTGTGGGGATTGACGTTTATCTGTAAGTAAGTAGGTGAACACAATAAAACCAAACTGTGTAAAGAAATGTAAAATCGCCCAAACCCTCTTCACTCTTGCCTCTTGCCTCTTGCCTTTTGCCTTGCCATAACGACAATTTTCAACGCTCACCTACTTAATTGGACAAAAATATTTACAGTCATTGCGAACGAAGAGAAGCAATCACAACCCTTGCGATTGCTTCATTTCACTTCGTTCCATATGGCTAGTGCCACGCAACGCTTACGCAATGACATTGTGTAATTAATTCTGTCTCACTACTTACCTTGCTTCTTTGTAGATAGCGTCTCGAATCCCTTGTGGGACTAAAAAATTGTTATAATGCCTAAAGACTCTTCCCTGTTTCCTGTTCCCTTGTCATAAGGACAATTTTTAACGCCAACCTACTTAGAACGTGAACGTTCGCAAAGCAATGGAATGGAACGCGCTATTGTTTAATAGCGTAGCCATATCAAGATTTACAGGATTTAAGGATTGACAGAATTTTATGGCATTTAGCAATTATAAAAGTATTAGTTCAGTCATTAAAAAGTTTCAAATCAAGTATGTGCAATCTAATTTTATGTTGGAAGTAGAATTTCCGGCTAAGGAATCTTTTAAGGAGGAATTAGATTTGCTATTTACAGATGGAGTTATTGATAATTCCGAAGATGCTATTTGTGAAAATCTCATTTATCCAGTATTGAAAGAAGTATGGAAACCTTACCGAAGTAAATTAACTCTTTGGAGTCATGAAGCATTAGCTTATGATGAGGATTTATCAGGTATTCCTGATTATACTGTAACACAGCGAAACTCTCTAAGTACAATTGTTTTTGATAAACCTTATTTTTTGATGGTTGAAGCTAAACAAGACAAATTTGAAGAAGGTTGGGGTCAGTGTTTAGCTGAAATGATCGCAATTCAGAGAATTAATGATGATTTTGTTAGTGATGTTTTTGGAATTGTTTCTAACGGAAAAATATGGCAATTTGGAAAGTTGGTTGGTGATGTATTTACTCGAAATAAAAATCTGTATATGATTCAAGATTTAGATAAATTATTTGCTGCGGTGAATTATATTTTCCAACAATGTGAATTAAAAATCCAAAAACATTAAAATAATTTCTCGTTCCGATCTCTCGTTCCAATCTCTCGTTCCCATACTCTGTATGGGAATGAATTCTAGAAGGCTCTGCCTTCAAAAACAGTGAAATCTGGAGTCAGAGCCTCTGTGATAGCATTCCCAGTCGGAGACTGGGAACGTTACGCTATATTATTTTTGACTTTTGACTTCCGCCTTGCGGTACTAGGCTATTTACAAGACTAGATGGACATTATTCACACCCATTTTCAGCTAATTTTTTAGGTGTGAGCGTTCACGTTCGCCTGTCTCGTATCTCTTGCGGCACTGAAGGAAAGAGATAATTGCAGCGATAGCGAGGCGCGACATAGGAATCGCTCTGTGTTTGAGATGGATGCACAGATGAAAGAAATAAGTACTTAGTCACCCTCATAATTTGGCTAAGGTATTGATTGTTATTCATATTTTCTTGCACTTAAGTGGTTGGCTTTGGTTATCTTGGCTATCAATCGGGTTTAAAAACCAGGAAAAACAGGCGTTGTCTGTGGTGCAGGTAAGATAGAAGAAGGTGGAACTGTAGGCTCAACTTTTTTGATGACTGCGATCGCAAATGCTTTTTCTTGAGGCTGCTGCTTACCCAATTTATCATTAACTTGCAGTTTAATTTGAGATGGTAGGGCTGAATTTACCTC